>JBBRGR010000340.1:0-3191 GCA_038223815.1 Gemmatimonadales bacterium | reverse complement strand
ATGCAGCTGCCGGATCCGACCTCGACGTCGTCGCCCAGCACACACCCGCCGACCTGCGGCGTGCGGCGATGCCCCTCCTGGTCCGAGGCAAACCCGAATCCCTGGCCTGCGAGGACGACACCCGCCTGGCACCAGACCCGGTGCCCAAGCACGGCGCCCTGATGCACCACCACGCGGGCGTCGAGGCGCACGTCGTCGCCGAGCACCACGCCATGCTCGATCACGACGTGGGGGCCGATGACGACCCGGTCCCCGATCGTGACGTCCTCCCCGACCACGGCGTACGCACCAATCCGTGCGCTCCGGCCAAGACGGACCCCGTGCGCCAATCGCGCGGTGGGGTCGATGGCCGCCGGGGTCGCCCGCACCGGGTGCAGCAGGCGTGCCGCCTCAGCAGCGGCCCGCGCCGGATCGGCCACCACGATCCGCGTCGTCGGCCCCGCCGCCTCCAGGAGTGACTCCGGCACCAGCACGGCCCCGGCGCGGGAGTCCGCGAGCGCCTCACGGTACCGCGCGCCGAGGCAGACCGCGAGGGCATCCGCGTCCGCGCGCTCGAGGGAACGGAGCCGTCGGAGGAGCACGTCCCCATGACCATACAGGCGGCCACCGACCGAGTCAGCGACCGCCTGTGCCGTCAGCGCACCAGCCGGCCCGAGGCTCAGGGCTTTGCAGCCCCAGCCGCGGCCCCACGCAGACGCTCGATCACCTTGGACGTCAAGTCCAGCGACTTGTCGGCCGCGAGGATGGCGTTCCCCTGCACGCCGACATCAAAGATCATCGCGCAGTTGTTCTCGGCACGGATCCCTTCGATCACGGCGGTGATCCGCTGTTCGATCGGCTGCACCAGCTGTTCCCGCCGTTCGGCGGCCTTGCCCTGCAGCTCGTCCTGCTTGCGCTCGAGGGCGTCCTGTTGGTCGATCAGCTTCTTGCGCTCGGCGGCACGATTCGTCGCGGAGAGCATCACCGACGTTTCCTCGAATTTCGAGGCCGCCGTCTGGAGTTCGTTCTGCATGCGGACGATTTCGGTGTTGTACACCTGCATCTCGCGCTTCCAGACCGAATCCGCCTGCGCGTAGCCCGGGGTGGCCTGCAGGACGTTCGCCCCGTTCACGTAGGCCACCTTGCAATTGGTGATCGTCTGCGCGGCCGCAGGGGTCGCCAGCAGGAGGCAGGCGGCCGGAAGGCCGAGGGTACGAAACGAGAAGCCATCACGGATCATCTGGACATCCTTGGCGTGCTGCCGGTTGGGGTCGGCCACTTAGAAGAAGTTGCCGAGACGGAAGTGAACCTGTAGGCCGGGGGCAGGCCGTCCCTGGGCATCGAGCTTGTCAAAGCCCCACCCCAGATCGACGCCGATCGGACCAAGCGGGGAAATTAATGCCACACCCACGCCCGCGCCCCGATAAAGACGAGTGGGGTCGTACTGACGCACACTCCGATAGACATTGCCGGCGTCAAAGAAGGTGCTCAGATACAGCGCCTGCGAGACCCGGGCCCCCGCTTCCACCGTGAAGGCCGCGTAGGACTTGCCGAAGCCGTCGGCGCTCGCCCGCTGCGCACCAGCAAGGGCGTCGAACCCGTTGGGCGTGATCGAGAACTCGCTGTAGCCCCGGAGCGGGATGCCGAACTGGACGCCGCCCAGGGAGTAGAGCTGGGTGAAGAAGCCGCCCGGGTCCCCGAAAATGAAGCCCGACTTGGCGGTCACCCCGAGGGTGAACTGGACACCACCGCTCAGCGATCCCGGCGTGCCGCCGAGGCGGCCGAGGGGGGCGTACCAGCGGGTGTCCAGGTCCAGCTTCTGATAGTTGCCGGTGCCGCCGAGCGGGCCGCCGTTCTGTTCGATCCCGGCCTGCACCATCGAGCCGGCGATCGGGAACGGGAGGCCGACCCGGGTCTCGCGGAGGAAGGAGAGCCCGATCGTCGACCGGGAGCAGGGAGCGCACTGGAAGCGTGACTGCAGATCGGCCGACCCCTCGGAGTACCGGATCCGCTGAAAACCGTACGACGCGAACAGCCGCGAGACACGGGAGCCGAGGAAGGGCAAGCCGAGCTGGATCGAGCCGCCCTCTTGCTGCTGCCGTCCGAGGTCCCCGATCACATAGCGCTGGCGCGAGTTGTACACGGTCAGCGTGCCGGAGAGGAGTCCTTCACGGATCGCCGGATCGGAATAGGAGAGCGAGAAGTCGTTGATATTGCGGCCGAACTGCCACTGCAGGCGACCCCGCTTCCCGCGCCCGAAGAGATTCGGCTCTTCGAGGCCGAGGAAGCCGCCGAGCCCGGTGCCCTGACCGACGGAGGCCCCGAAATTGATGTTGCCGGTCCGCTTCTCCTCGACGCGAAACGTGATGGTGACATCGACGCCGTTCGGGGAAAAATCCACATCCGGATTCGGCATCGGCTCGAAGTAGCCCAGGTTGGAGATGTTCTGGTACGAGCGCATCAAGGCATCGCGGCTGAAGAGCTGGCCCGGAAGGATCACGATCGCGGAGCGGATCACCCGCTCATGCGTGACGTCGTTTCCGACCACTTCAACCTTGGCGACCGTGGCCGGGGCGCCCTCGACGATCCGCCAGCGCAGATCAATCGCCTTGCTGCCGTCGGGGAGGCTCCGCTGGGCCTGCTCTGGTCTGACTTCGGCGGTGATGTAGCCGGCGTTGGAGTACGTCTCCTGGACCTTCGCCGTGATCTTCTCCCACTCGCTCCGGTTGAAGACCCCGCCGAGGAGTTGTCCGGTGCCCACCTGCCCCGGCTGGCCGAAGGGGAAGCCCTGGGACAGCTCGTCGAGGGAGAATCGCCGGTTGCCGGAGATCTCGAAGGCGCCGACAGTGTACACGTCGCCCTCTTCGACCGTGAGCTTCAGGGTGGCCTTCCCGTTGTCATACTCGTCGACGATCGTGTCGCCGACCACCTGGAAGTCGATCATGCCGCGATCGCCGTACCAGCGCGGCAGTCGCTCCCGCATGTCGAGTTCGAGTTCCCGCTCGTTGTAGTCGCCGGAGCGGAACCACCAGAACCCTTCGGGCTTGGTCGCCATCGCGCCCACCAGATCCTCGGCGGTCATGGCGGTGTTGCCTTCCACGTCCACCCGGGCGATGGCGACCCGATTCCCCTCGTCGATCGCGTAAGCGAGGGCGACGCCCCCGTCCTCGGTGCGTGTCTCCTTCATGCTGATTCTGGCCGTGTAGTAGCCC
>JBBRGR010000339.1:0-3205 GCA_038223815.1 Gemmatimonadales bacterium | reverse complement strand
AGATCGTCACCATCGGGACCGAGCTGCTGCTCGGCTTCACGGTGGACACCAATTCCGCCCATATCGGCAGCACCCTCGCCACGATCGGCGTTCGCATCGCACGGCGCACCGCCGTGGGGGATACCGCGGCGGAGATCCGCGACGCCGTCGATGCCGCCCTGACCCGCACCGGCATGGTGATCACGACGGGGGGGCTCGGTCCCACGCGCGATGACATCTCCAAGCATGCGATCGCCGAGCTGCTCGGCACGCCGCTCGAATTCAACGAGACGGTGTGGCTGGACCTGGTCGCGCGGTGGCAGCGACTCGGCCGCACGATCGCGGAGTCGAATCGCTCGCAGGCGATGGTCCCCGCGGGCGGCACCGTGCTGCCGAATCGCTGGGGCACCGCCCCGGGGCTCTGGCTCGACGGCCCGCGTGGCGTGGTGATCCTGCTGCCGGGTGTGCCCGTCGAGATGCGCAACCTGCTCGCGCACGAAGTGATGCCGCGCCTCGTCGCGCGCGGAGCGCAGGGCGTGATCCGCTCACGCATGCTGCGCACCGCAGGGATCCCGGAGTCGATGCTCGGCGAGAAGCTGGGCGACCTCGAGGAATCCTTCGCGCCGCTCTCGCTGGCCTACCTGCCCGATGTCGCCGGTGTGGACCTGCGACTCACCGCGTGGAACCTCGCACCCGGTGACGCCGATGCGCGCCTCGAAGCCGCGGCGAGCATGCTTCGTGCGCGGGTCGGCGGATGGATTTATGGCGAAGGGGATGAGGACCTCGCGGCCGTGGTGCTTCGCGAGCTCCTCGAGCGCGAGGAACACCTCGCGGTGGCGGAATCGTGCACCGGCGGGATGGTCGGCGCGCGCCTCACGGCGATCCCTGGCTCGTCCGCGGCGTTCCGGGGTGGAGTGGTGGCCTATGCCGACGGGGCCAAGGCGATGCTCCTGGGCGTGCCCCCAGCCGACATCGCCAAGCATGGGGCCGTCTCGTCTCAGGTGGCCGAAGCGATGGCACGCGGGGCAGCCGACCAGCTCGGGGCCGACATCGCGGTGGCGATCACGGGGATTGCCGGACCCGGCGGTGGCAGCAAGGAGAAGCCCGTCGGGACCGTCTGGTTCGGCTTCTCCTGTCGCGGGGTGGTGGATAGTGTCAGGGCCATCTTCCCCGGCACGCGCGACGAGATCCGGGCGCGCGCAGTCCAGGCGGCCCTGCTCGGCGTGCTGCGGCGAGCGCGGAATGAAACCATTCCCCCCGGCGGCACGACGATATGACGCTGGGAGCGGCGGCGCGTCCCTGCAGGTCTGCCAATCCGGCATTGCGCCGGGGCACGTCGGTTGCGTTCCTTTGAGAGACTGGTTTTCCCGAATTTCCGGAGCGCATGACGCGATGTCCAAGAAGACCCCGCCTGCCGACGACCCAACGCCGATGCCTGCCGACGACGTTCCCATGATGGAACAGGACGTACTCCCCGACGAGTGGAGCGCCACCGAGGCGGTCCCCGCCATCGAGGCGGCCAAGGCGATCGCCCAGGCGGAGGATCGGTTCCTTCGCCTGGCGGCCGAGTACGAGAACTACCGGCGCCGGACCGCGAAGGAGAAGGCGGAGGCCTTTGATCGTGGCGCCTCCGCGATGGTGCAGCGTCTCATGGACGAGCTCGACGACATCGACCGTCTCGCGTCGAGCGACCCGGAGACAACCACGTATGATGCGTATCGCTCGGCGTTCGTGCTGATCCAGAAGAAGTTCGAGAAGGAGCTCGGCGCTGCCGGTCTCGAGAAGATCGATCCGACCGGGATGCCCTTTGACCCGAACGAACATGATGCCGTCGCGATGACCGCACTGGTCGATGGCGCGGCACCGCAGACCATCGCGGCGACCTTCCAGACCGGGTACCGCTTCAAGGGGAGCGTGATCCGTCCGGCGCGTGTGCAGGTCTACGGCGACCAGGGTTCCTGAGTGGCCACACAGGACTTCTACGCCCTGCTCGGTGTGCCTGAATCCGCGACGCCCGACGAGATCAAGAAGGCGTACCGGAAGCTTGCCAAGCAGTACCACCCCGACGCCAACCCGAACAACCCGGCGGCGGTGGAGAAGTTCAAGGCAATCTCCGAGGCGAATGGCGTCCTCTCCGATGCGGAGAAGAAGGCAAAGTACGACCAGATGCGTCGCCTCGGTGCCTTTGGCGGCTTCGGCGCGCGGCAACCCGGCGGCGGGCAGCCGCGAGCACACCGCCCGGCCGGGCAGCCGCAACCCGACGAACAGGAACTCGGCGATTTCGGCTCTTTCGGCCTGGGCGACATTTTTTCGTCGATCTTCGGGAAGGGGCGTCGTCCCGAAGAGGCGCAGGGACCAGAGTCGGTCGAGGTCGGGGTCACGGTGCCGTTCCGAACGGCCGCGGTCGGTGGCAAGGTCCCTGTCACGCTCACCATGACCGATGCCTGTGCGACCTGCGGCGGCACCGGCGCCGAGCCGGGTGCGACGATGGCCACCTGCGACGAGTGCAAAGGGCGCGGGACGATCTCCTTTGGTCAGGGCGGCTTTGCGGTGCAGCGGCCGTGCCCGGCCTGTCGTGGTCGCGGCAAGGTGCCGTCGGCGAAGTGTCACGTCTGCAGCGGCACTGGCGAACAGCGCACCGAGAAGCAGATCCTGATCACGGTGCCGCCGGCAACCGAAACGGGCACGCGTGTGCGCCTGAAGGGGCAGGGGCCGCGGACGCGCGCTGGCGGACCGGCGGCCGACATCCTGGTCACCTTCACGGTCGAGGCCGACACCTTCTTCACGCGTGATGGCCTCGACATCGGCTGCAAGATTCCGGTGTCCCTCTCACAGGCGGTGCTCGGCACCGTAGTCCATGCCAAGACGGTGGCGGGCACGAAGGTGAAGTTGAAGATCCCAGCTGGCACCCAGTCCGGGAAGAAATTCCGCATCAAGGGGCAGGGGCTCGAGAAGGGTGGCCAGAAGGGCGACCAGATCGTCACCGTGCAGGTGAAGATCCCCGACACGCTCACGCCGGATCAGGAACTGGCGTTCCGGGCATTCGTGGATGCGATGAAATCGTAGCAGGGGCGACGCATGCAGGGGCGACCCATGGGTCGCCCTTGATGATGGATGATAGATGTTGTCCCCCCGCCCCCGAGCAACGCGAGGGCGGCGGGGGCTCCGAAATCGTGACGCTCGGTACCTCAATGGCGAAATCGGGGCGAGGCACGCGGTCGATGAT
>JBBRGR010000338.1:0-3209 GCA_038223815.1 Gemmatimonadales bacterium | reverse complement strand
AGCGAAGGCCCGCAACAAAGCGACCTGATCCGCCGTGTAGGCCCGGTACCCGTTCTCCTGACGAATCGGGCGCACCAATTCGTAGCGACGCTCCCAGATGCGCAACCGATCCCGGGAAATCCCGGTCAGGTCGGCGACTTCCTGGATTTCGTAGGTACGGACCTCAGGCTGCACGGAACCTCTGGGAGGACGGTGATGGGGTAAATTACCCCAGTTGCGGGGGAGGGGTCCCGGGCACCCGATGATCGATGATCGCCCATCGATGATCGATCATCGCTCAGGAGGGGTCGCCAAATGCAGGATCTTCTCATACTGGGCGGCGGCATCGTCGGCGCCGGGGTGGCCCGCGACGCGGCGATGCGTGGCCTCACGGTCACCCTGCTGGAGCGGCGGGCGGTCGGGTGGGGGACCTCCTCCCGCTCGAGCCGCCTCATCCACGGCGGGATCCGCTACCTCGAGATGGGCGATTTCCCCCTGGTCCGCGAGGCGCTCCACGAGCGTGGGGTCCTGCTCCGGATCGCGCCCTCACTGGTCCATGCGACCCCATTCCTCTTCCTGCTGGAGCGCGGCGCCTGGTGGCAATGGTTCCGGATCGGGGTGGGGGTCGTGCTCTACCGGCTCTTGGCCGGCGGGCAGGCGCTGGGGCCGCATCATCCGCTCTCCCGCGCCGGGCTGATCGCCCGCGAACCGCTGCTGGCAGAGGCACCGCTCCTCGGCGGCGCGGTCTACCAGGACGCGCGCTGCGATGACATCGGGCTGGTGTGGAGCACGATCGCCTCGGCGGAGCGGCACGGCGCGACGGTGATCGAAGAGTGCGACGCCACCGTTGCCATCGGCGACGACCATGTCACCGCGACCCTCCCGGACGGTCGCGTCTTCCGCGCGAAGGCGCTGGTGCTTGCGGTCGGCCCCTGGACGGATGCGGTGCGGGGCCAGGTCGGCCTGGCGGCCCGAGACCTGGTGGGCGGCACCAAGGGGATCCACATCACCTTTGCCGCGGCGCGCTTCCCGCTCACGCAGGCGCTTGCCCTGCGCCACCCCGATGACCAGCGGGTGATGTTCTGCATTCCCGAGCCGGAGCATCAGCGGGTGGTGGTCGGCACCACCGACACCGATACCCAGGAATCCCCCGATGTCCTCACGGTGGAGGATTTGGATGTACAATACCTGTTGCGGGCAGTGCAGCATCTCTTCCCTGCCCTCGGGCTCGCAGCGGGAGATATTCAGGATCGCTGGGCGGGCCTGCGCCCGCTGCTCACGCAGCAGGGCGCGGAGAGTTCCCGCAGTCGTGAACATCTGATCCTGCGCGAGGGGAACGTGCTCACCATCGCCGGCGGGAAGTTGACGACCTATCGGGCGATGGCAGAGGAAGCGGTGGATGCGTTGGCGCTGGTGCTGGGGCGGGAGTTGCCGGCGTGCCGGACGGGAGTGGAGCCGATTTCGGTCATCGAGGATCGATAGTCCCCGTGTCACCCGACGCCGCTGAATCGTCCCCACTGCCGGAGCATCTCCCGCTGAGTCCCTATCCAATGGAGCAAACCATGGCGATCTCGAAGGCGACCAAGAAGGCTGTGACGAAGGCTGTGACGAAGGCCAAGAAGAACGTGGCCGAGGCGGGTGCGTCGGCGAAGAAGTCCGTCACCAAGGCGGCGCAGAAGGTCTCCGACAAGGTGACCGGCAAGGAGGCGAAGGTTGCCAAGCGGAAGAAGGTGGCGGCGGCTGTGCTCGGCGTCGCGGCGGTGGTGGCGGCTGGGGTGGGTGTGGCGAAGGCGCGAAAGAAGAAGTAGGCTCCCCACACTATGGCGAACTCGTCCCGTACCTCACGCTGGATCCGAGGGACATCCCTTGTGATGATCGTCTTCCTGCCGATCATCGCGACGGGTGCGGCGCGGCGGACCAGCGTGGCGAGCCGGCTGCAGCATTCCGTGGTGACGGTGCGGGATTCCGGCAACGCCGGCATGGAGTTGTCCCACTAGCTCCAGGTACGCAATCCGGCCGTGGACCAACTGCTCCCAGATGGGATCGGGCGCACGCACTACGTGCTGGAGCTGCCTGACTCGGTCAGCGGGGTGGCCTATCAGGACGTGGCGGCGATCGCCATCGCCATGGTCGCGCTGTCCGACGGTGAAGCCGTGGAGCTCCATGAGCGCGCCCACCTGTTGCATGCCGCCATCCCTGAAGCGGTCCATCGGCTGATTGCCACGCTCCCGGCGCCTGACGAAAGCGCATACGCCGCCACCAACGCGGGGGAACACTTCGCGGAGAGGGCCTCGTCAGCGTGGTCGCTGCTCCGGCCGATCGTGGGGTACTGTCCGATTGGCGGACCGGCGGAGATGCTCCAGGTCGCCGAAGAGCGGGTTCCGGGCACCGCACTCTTTCTCCTCTGGTACCTGGACCAGGAGGCGTTCTCGGCCCATCCGGACCGTGCGATCTTGCGCGGGCCCGCTGAGACATTTGCGGCCCCCTCTCTCGCGCCGTGGCGCCCCATCAGGGCCGTGCTGCGGAGCCAGCACCTGGCCGGTGGACACTTCACGCCCTGGCCCACGCCGGGTGTGCGCGCCACCCTCGCGCTGGGGTACCAGCGGGATCGCCAATCGACGAGCCCGTTGCTGCGCTGGGCCGCGCCGCTGCAACTCCCGGCGGTGGTGGTGGCGGGGTGGCTGGGGCAGTAGGGCGGAGGGTTCGCTGGCTCCGGCGTTTCCATTGGCGCCACGTGTCGCCACGTTTGGGGGATGGCGTCGATCGGCATCCGCGAAGTCTGCGACAGACTCTCCTAAATTTCCTCCGCCGCCGCTTCAATGAGGCCGCTCCCGTGAAGGAGCGGAAGGGACCGGGACTGGTTCCAGAAGCTCGGCGACTGGGGCAAGCTTCAATGAGGCCGCTCCCGTGAAGGAGCGGAAGGGACCGTCGAGGTCCTCGGCACACCTGAACAGCTCCCCGCTTCAATGAGGCCGCTCCCGTGAAGGAGCGGAAGGGCCCCGGACTTCGCCGTCTCCTACGCCATTCTCGGGCTTCAATGAGGCCGCTCCCGTGAAGGAGCGGAAGGCACCGTACCGAGCAGGTGGCGCGGCGCGTCGTCGTTCGTGCTTCAATGAGGCCGCTCCCGTGAAGGAGCGGAAGGACTGACGACGCACCACGCGCCGCGATCCTCGCGGCAGTGCTTCAATGAGGCCGCTCCCGTGAAGGAGCGGAAGGACAGAGCCGACAGT
>JBBRGR010000337.1:0-3227 GCA_038223815.1 Gemmatimonadales bacterium | reverse complement strand
AGCATCCGGCCGAGCGGAAAGAGGTCGCGCTCGTCGCTGCCACGGCCATGGAGGAGGACCAGGGCGGGGGCGTCCGGCTCGCCGTCGAGCATCATGGCGTGGAGGGGAACGATCGCGGACACAGTGGGACCTCGGCTGGGGGGGCACGCCGAAGATAGCCGCTGCGGCGAGTCCGCTGCCTTTCGCCACGCCCCGGGAGCGACTAGCTTTGCCCCGTTCCGTCGAGGCAACTCGATGGAGTCCGGGACGTAGCGCAGTCCGGTAGCGCACTACCTTGGGGTGGTAGGGGTCGCGGGTTCAAATCCCGCCGTCCCGATGAACCAACGCCCCGCTGATCGTCCTGATCGGCGGGGCGTTGTCGTCTGCACGCGCGCCCTGGCTCAGCCGCCGCGCTTCTCAAGTTCCTTCTTGGCCTCGGTATGATTTCGCGCGGCCGCTCGCTTGAGCCACTCCATCCCGGCGGCCTCATCCTTGGCGGTCCCGCGACCCCGGAAGTAGGCCTGTGCCGCCTGCCAGGAGGATTCGGCCGACCCTTTCTCACCCGCCTTCTTGTACCACTCCAGCGCCTCGGCCTCGTTCTTGGTCACTCCCCGTCCGCGGGCCAGGAACTCGGCCAACTTCTCCTGGCTCGCCATGTCGCCCTTCTCGGCGGCGCGGCGATACCAGAGCGCGGCTTCGGCCTCGTCCTTCTTGATGCCGCCGCCGTTCTCGAGTCGCTGGGCGAGGTTCTGCTGCGCGGTCAGCAGGCCCCCGGCAGCGGCTTCGCGGAGGAGTGCCACGCCTTCTGCCGGGTTCGCAGTGACGCCGCGGCCAGTCTCGAGCAGGCGCGACAGGGCGACCTTGGCTTCGAGGTCCCCCCCCGAGCTCGCCTTGCGGTACCACTCGACCGCCTTGACCGGGTCGGCGGTGACTCCACTGCCGCGCACGTAGAGGGAGCCGAGGATACGCTGGGCCACCGCAGAACCGTTGGCCGCCTCGGTCGCGCAGGCGCCCGCTGCACCGAGCCAGTCGCCATTGGCCGCTGCCCGGGTGCAGCTCACCCCGGCGGGCGCCGGGGTCGGGGCTGCGCCGGCAGTCGCGGTCGCGGGCGGAACCTTCCCGGCAACCGGCGGGCGGGCGGGAGGCTGCCCCTTGCCGTTCGCGGCCGCGGTCGGCGCCGTGCCCTTGCCTTGCGGGGCCGCCGCAACGGCGGGGGCCAGTTCGGGGGCAGGGACTACACCTCCAGCCGGTAGTGTTGCCGGCGAGGGGACGCTCTCGCTGGTTGCCAGGGTCGCCGGTGGCGCGCCATCACTCCGCGACAGGTACCACCCGATCATCGCCAGCGCGGCGACGGTCGCCATGAGCACGGTGGTGCGACGCGAGCCCTGGACCACCACCCTCGGCGCGACCCCGCCGGCGAAGCTGGTCTCGCTGTCGAGCATCGTGGCGAACTCGCGCATGCTCGGGAAGCGCTCGTTCGGCTCCTTGGCCATGGCGCGTTGAATCGCCACGGCGAGCGGACCGGGCACATCCCTGATCCGTTCCGTGAGCGGCTTCGGCTCGGCGACGAGCTGCTGGTAGAGGACGGCGCGCGTGGATTCGCCATCGAAGGGAAGCGAGCCGCTCAGCATCCGGTAGCCCACCACGGCGAGCGAGTACTGGTCGCTTCTGGCGTCGATCGACTTGTCGCCGCATGCCTGTTCGGGACTCATGTACTGTGGCGTGCCGATGATGATGCCGGTGCTGGTGAGCCCTTCGCTCGGATCGCCCTCGTCGTCGGTGCCGCCACCAACGACCTTGGCGATGCCGAAGTCCATCAGCAGGACCCGCTTCTCCGGGCCCTCGAGCATCACGTTCTCCGGCTTGATGTCGCGGTGGACGATCCCGGCGTCATGGGCCGCGGCCAACCCGGAACACGCTTCGCGCAGGATCCGCTGCACGTCCCGCACCGGCATCGCCCCCTCGCGTTCCATGACGGTGCGCAGGTTCTCGCCGACGATCAGCGGCATGATGAGGTAGGCAAGCCCTTCCGCCTCGCCGACATCGTACACCGGAACGATGTGGGGGTGGCGCAAGTTGGCGATGGTCTCCGCCTCACGGCGGAATCGCATGACCAGGTCGGGAGAGAGGCCGAGGTCGGGGCGCAGCACCTTGACGGCGAGGTCACGCTTCAGGCGCAGGTCGCGCACCCGGAAGACTTCCGCGAAGCCCCCAGCGCCGATCCGATCCTGCAATTCATAGCCGGGGCCGAGGGCGCGCCGCAACTTCTTGCGCAGCTCCGTCGGACCGACGCCCGAGACACCCACCGCCACCCGCTCGCCGGTCTCCTTCATCATGCCGACGGGCGTCTCGGTGCCGCACACGTAGCAGTACGCCGCCATCCCCGGGAGCGGGGTCTGGCAGGTCGGGCACGCGCGGGTGGGCTGGCTCATGGCGGCTCTGGCTCGGGAAGCAGTCTCGGAAGATATGGCATTTTGTCGCCTGCACAAAGTGGACAGCGGAAATGCCGGGCCGGCGGGATTGCATCCGCCTGCGCGGCATGTGATCGTTCCGAGGTGCGCCGTGCCATCCGGCCCATCGATCCGCGCCGGCGCGCCACCCTCCCGCTCCCGAGGCCACGTTGACCCGTCCGGCACGACAGTCGTTGAGGGGGGGGTGTTTCCTGCTTTCCGGAATGCTCCTGCTCGGCTGCGCGGGAGGCGATTCCGCCGCGTCGCGGACGGCGTCACCACTCATCGAGATGCTCGTGCTTCGGAATCGGGCAGGATTCACCACCGGGCCACTGCAGGTGACCTATGCGGATGGTCGGATCGATACCGTGCGCGTCGAAGCGGTCGAGGCGTGGATCCTCGACGATGGCTCCGAAGTCGCCTGGAGTGGGCGCGACGGGGGAGGCGGCTACGAGAACGAGGGCCAGTCGCTGCGGATCGCCGCGTCGGACTCGGTCGCGTCGCCGCGGATGGTCCTGCGCGAGGCCGTCCTGATCGAGGCGGTCGAGGAATTGCGCGATTCGGCCGGCCGACGCCTGGTGGCGATCGCGATGGTCGATGGCGGGGCGGGAATGCCCCATCTGGCACTGGTGGATCCGGCGCGCGGGGTGGTGTATCGCGCACGTTATGCTCGTCTGGCAGCGCGAGGGGACACGCTCACCATCGAGCACGTCGCGCCGGAGGGAAGCCCGCTCGCGTCCGTGGTGGAGCAGGTCACGATCCGCGAACTGCTCGGGCGGCCGGTGCACGTCCCCTGAG
>JBBRGR010000336.1:0-3244 GCA_038223815.1 Gemmatimonadales bacterium | reverse complement strand
CGCCGCGCACGAGGTAGCCGCGCGAGTCGCCAATCTGGGCAATGTAGAGTCGGTCGCCGTGGACCCCCGCGACCGTCGCCGTCGTGCCCATCCCGCGCACTTCGCTGTGCTCCATCGCATATGCATGCAGCAGGCTGTTGGCGCGCTCGACGGCCGCCTTGAGGTGATGCGCGAAGCGATCCTCGGTCCGGTCCGGATCACTCCGCCATGCCTCGGCCATGTGTTCGTGAATCGCCTGAGCCGCCATCTCGCTGGCCAGTTCACCCGCCGCCGCGCCGCCCATCCCATCGGCCACGAGATAGAGCGCGCCGCGGTCGCTGACCGTGTGGTCCTCGAGCCGGGACTCGCGCAACGGTTCGACCGACGCAAGATCCGCGACGAGGAAGGTGTCCTCGTTGTGGTCTCGCGTCCGACCGCGGTCGGTGACGGCATAGAGCGATGCGCGAACGTGTGGCGTAGGCCGGACTCCCTCTCGGATGAACATGCCGGTCGGCACGGGGAAGATAGGCCGCTCCCCCGAAGCGCGTCAACGCGAAAGACTGCTTAAGTGACGGGCCGAATGAACCGTGCATACCGCGGGATCGGCTGGTGCAGCCTGCTGGCGAGCGCGAGTGCACCGCTCAGCGCCCAGGCCACGCTCCCCACCATTCCCGCGGCGCGCGGCCCCTTCGCCTTGCAGGTCCAGTATCCCAGAGCAGGAAGCGTGCTCGCCATTGCCGATTCGACGTTTCTCCTGGGGAACGTCGGGGATGGGCGTGCCACCCTGACGATCAATGGTGCACCGGTGGCGGTTGCCCCGAACGGGGCATGGCTGGCCTGGGTGGCGATGCGATACGATTCCACGGTCACCCTGCAGCTCGAAGCCCGACTCGGTGAGCGCATCCTGCGGAGCACCCTTCCACTCGTGCGCGCAGGGTGGTCCCGCCGGAGCGGCGCGTGGGCCGTGCCGGGCTCGCTGCAACCGACCGGCCTGCTCTGGCTCCCTGCCGATGAAGCGCTGAGCCTGACGCTGCTGGCCGCGCCGGGGGCGACCATCGTCCTGCGCGATGCAACCGGTTGGGAGGTGCGCTTTGCCCCGACCGGGGCGCGCCCGCTCCCGCTGGCGGGCGTGCTCGCCTTCGAGCGCGAGGAACGCACCTGGCTCCGGGGGGGCGAGGCGGTGGAGTATCGCGCCGCTCTCACCGTCGGCACCGGGCCGGGCGACGGCGACTGGCTCAGCGCCACAGGTGTCACGCGGAGCGCCCCGCCCACCCTGATGATCGCGCGCGACGGCGACACGACGCGAATCCCCTGGCCGATCACGGTGATCCGCGACGGCGTCGTGCCGCGGGCGGTCGCGCTCGAGGACCGCCGTGCCGAGGGCGGTGTCACCGATCGCGTGGTCATCGGGCGCAACCGGCCGGGGGGCAGTTACCACTGGTTCTTCCCGACGAGCACTACCGCGATCGCGGAGGCGAGGCACGATGCCCTGATCCGCCTGCGCTTGGGAGACGGTGCCACCGCATGGGTGCCACGGGAGGAGGTCCGGCCGCTGCCTGGTTCCGCGCCCTCCGAGCCAGCGGTCATGGGCTCGCTGACACTTTCCACCACCCCACACGGGGTCCGACTCCGGGTGCCGCTGTCGCGCGTGGTGCCGCATCACGTGGTCGCCCGAGCAGACGGCGTGACGATCACCCTGCTCGGGGCTGTGGGGGATGCCGATTGGAGCCGCTGGCCGGTGGGCACACGCTTCCTGGCGCAACTGGGCTGGCGGCAGGTGACGTCGCAGCGCGTCGAGGTGGAGCTCGCCTTCGACCGACCGCTCTGGGGATGGCGAGTCTCGGCCGATCCGGGGGGGCTTGTGTTCGAGTTTCGTCAGCCCCCGACGGTGGACGCTGGCGCCCCACTGCGCGGCCGGGCGATCATCCTTGATCCGGGCCACCCACCGCTCGGCGCGTGCGGGCCCACCGGGCTGTGCGAACCGGAGGTGACGCTGGCGGTGGCCCGGATCGCGGCCGACCTGCTCCGGGCCGAAGGCGCTCGCGTGACGCTCACGCGCGAAGGCCCCGCCGCGGTTGCCTTGGGGGCTCGGGTGGCACTGGCCGATTCCCTGGACGCCGAGGTGCTCGTGTCGATTCACCTGAACGCTCTTCCGGACGGAATCAACCCGTTCACCAACACCGGGACGAGCACGTTCTTCCAGCATCCCCAGGCGGTCGGCCTGGCGAGGGCGGTGCAGGCATCCCTGGTGGCGGCGTTCGGCCTGCGGGATCTCGGGATCGCCCAGGGGGATCTGGCGATGGTCCGTCCGACCTGGTATCCCGCCATTCTGACCGAGGGGCTCTTCCTCATGGTACCAGCCCAGGAGGCTGCGATGCGAACCGTGGAGGGACGGACCCGCTACGCCGAGGCGATCGTGGCCGGGCTGCGGCAATTCCTCGGGGAGACCGTCCTGTCCACGGCAGGAGCGCTTGGGCGTCTCCCTATCGATCCTCCTCACGATCCCCCCGAGCTGCGATGACCCGACCGTTCCATCGAGCTGCGTACACTCTCACCTGCTGCGTGGCCCTCGGCGCGAGCCACGCGACCGCGCAGGCGGCGGCGCAGCGGGGCGCGCTGGGTGCGTATCGGGATTCGCTTGGTGGCGTCACTGATTCCTTTGCGCTGCTCGACCTCGAGAAGCGGTTGATCGCGGAGGCACGCCGGGAGCGCGACAGCGCCATGGTGCACCTTCGACTCGGATTCCTCTCCCTCCGACTCGGCGACCTCGGTGGCCGAAAGCACTATGACGATGCGGCGTCGGAATTCCAGTGGGCGACGTCGCTGCAGCCCGAGTGGCCGTACTCCTGGTTCGGATTGGGTATGGCCGAGCTCGGGGTGGGGGACTCCGAGGTTTCGGCCGTCGCCGGACTGCAGTCGATGCTCGGCAAGGATGCCCTCACCCGCTCGGCGAATGCGTTTGCGCGAAGCGCTGAAGTGGAGCCCTCGTTCGTGGTGGGGCTGGTCGAGCTGAGCAATACCGCCTTGCGCCAGTTGGTCAACACCCGGATGGATGTCGCGCTCGCGGCACTCCGTCGCGCGTCGCGCACGTCGGCGGCGTCGCATCCGGAGGTGCTGCTGGCGCGCGCGCGCGTGGAGCGGCTGGTGGGCAGTCCGGACTCCGCCCTGGTGGCCGCGGAGGCGCTGCTCGCGCGCCGACCGGGCGATGCGGCCGGCCTGCTGGAAGTCGCCCGTACCCGCTTCATGCTCGGTCGCACGGATGGCG
>JBBRGR010000335.1:0-3272 GCA_038223815.1 Gemmatimonadales bacterium | reverse complement strand
GAGGAACGTGGTGAAATGTCACGTGACGGCTTCGGGGCCTCGGACCCGACGCGCCTACTTGAAGATGTCGATGCCGCCGAGCAGCCACCAGAGAATCACGAACACCAGGACGGTCGTGAAGCAGCCGCCCCCCAGCTTCTTCGCGCCCCACCCGGCCGCGACGCCACGCAGAATCTTGCTCACCTGGTCTCCTTGCATGAGAACACGACGCCCATCCGGGTCGGATCCCGACCCCCATCGCCATACCGGTTGCGGGCCACAGAAATTGACGGCAGGGAACGTGGCCCGCCATCGCCCCAAGGATTGTCATGCTTTGGATGGGCACGTGACTATCATTGCCACGTTCCGCTCACCCCAACCCGAGAAGGCCATGTCAGACACTGCTGCCGTCCTCCATGCCACCACGCTGGGCTGCTCGATCACCTGCAAGGATCTGGTCGCCTCGATCCGTTTCTACCACGAGGCCGTGGGCTTCGCCGTTGCGCAGCAGTTCGAGCACGACGGCAAGGTCGTTGCCGCCGTGATCATGGCGGGCGACATCCAGATCGTCCTCAATCAGGACGATGGCCAGCTCGGCTGGGACCGCATCAAGGGGCAGGGCTGTTGCCTGCAGATCAACGTCCCGAGCTCCGCCGATGTCGACGCGGCGGCGGTGCGGATCCAGGCGGGTGGCGGAATCCTCCTCAGCGAGCCGGCCGACCGCCCGTGGGGCGCCCGGATGTTCCAGTTCAATGATCTCGACGGCTTCAAGCTCGGGGTCTCGACGCCGCTGAAGGGGTAACCGGTACGTTCACTCCGCGGCTCCGAAGAGGTGGCCCACGACGGCGGACGCCCATGGCCACGGTGCCCCAGAAGGTCACCCGGATGGTGCCGCGAAGCAGCGGCGCCGCACGGAGGCGGGAGCGCGCCGCCCGGGGGACAGCCGCCCCATGACACCTGGGCCCCACCGGCCCGGACGTGATCGCCTTCGTGTGTCCATCCCATCGGTGCCAGCGTCCCATGTGATGCGCCTTCGCCTGGGCCGCGCCGATTCCCACCCCGTGACCGATCCCGCGAGGACGTCGCAATGAGCCTCCCCCCAGTCCGCACGCGCGATGCATACGTCCCGCTCACCCGGGGGCAGTTCCGGGAACGCTTCATGGCCCGCTTCTACGACCCCGTGTTCGAAGGGGTCTCGGCCGAACTTGAGCGGGTCTTCGAGAAGGCGTGGGACGGCTACATCGACTACCGCAAGTCGCCGCGCACGCAGCCGGCCGGCGCCGGCTTCGCCGATCCCGCCTTCGCGCTCCCCGTCGAATGGTTGGCGACGCGCGATGCCATCGCGGCGGCTGAGCAGCGGCACCGTGATCCTGCCGGCCCCTCACGGATTCTGGTCGTCAACGCGTCGACCCGAAGCGAGCACACCTGCCCAGGCGAGATCTCGAAGACCCGTCGCCTCGCCGAGGCGGCACAGGCCGTCATCGAGTCACAGGACGGGTTTGAGGTGGATGTGCTCGACCTCTCCACGCTCGCCGACGAGCCCTGGAAGGTGATCCATCCGTGCAAGGCCTGCGTGTCGACCACCATGCCACTCTGTCACTGGCCCTGTTCCTGTTATCCCAACCACGCACTCGGGCAGACCAACGACTGGATGGCCGAGATCTATCCCAGGTGGACCGCGGCCCACGGCGTGATGCTGGTGTGCCCGGTGCACTGGTACCAGGCGCCCGCCAGCCTCAAGCTGATGATCGACCGGCTGGTCTGTGCCGATGGCGGCAATGCCGATCCGACCACCACCCGCGGCAAGGACCCGGCACTCGCCAAGGCGATCGAGCTCACGGGATGGGACTATCCGAAGCACCTGGCGGGGCGCGGGTTCGCGGTCCTCACGCACGGCGATGCCTCCGGACCCGAGACGCTGCGCCGAGTGCTCGCGGAATGGCTCACCGACATCGGGATGATCCAGGCGGGAGCCCAGGCCGTGGTCGACACCTGGATTGGGTACTACCGACCGTATGCCACCAGCCACGAGGATCTCGATGCCAGCCCCGAGACCTTCGGGCTCGCGGAGAGTGCGGCGGCATCGCTGGTCGGCTTGGTCCGCCAGCTTCGCAGCGGCAGGTATCATCGCCCCGACGAGCACGTCGACGCTCCGCGGGAGAAATGATCCTCCCACCGAGGTGGAAGGACGCATGGTCCGTGAACTCGACGAACTGGAGTTTCGCCTGATCAGGCAGCGTCGAGGAAGGCCACCCAGAATCGCTCCGCCGGATCGGTCCAGAGGCGAGTCACGGCGAAGCCCGCGCTGCTGACGAGGGTGTCGAGCATCGGCCGGTCGTATTTGTACGAGGACTCGGTCCAGATGGTCTCCCCTGCAGCGAACTGCACGTGCCGCCCCGCCACCGCGACCTCTTGCGCCACGACGGATTCGAGGTGCATCTCGATCCGGGAATCGACGGCGTTCCACCAGGCGCGGTGCCTGAAGCGATCCAGCGAGAAGGTCGCCCCCAGCTCACGGTTGCAGCGCGCCAGCAGATTGAGGTTGAACTGTGCCGTGACACCCTCCGGGTCGTTGTAGGCCGCCTCGAGAATTCCGGCGTCCTTCACCCGGTCGATGCCGAGGATCATCGCCCCGTCGTCCCCTACCGTGTGGCGCACGCGGCAGAGGAATGCCGCGGCGGCGGTCGGTTCGAAGTTGCCGATGGTCGATCCCGGGAAAAACGCCACGTGACGGCTCTCGCCGTCGAGCTTGGGCAAGTCGAGTGGGCGAGTGTAGTCGGCGCCGACGGGGTGAATCGCGACGTCCGGAAAATCATCACGGAGGGCGAGCGCCACCTGGCGCAGTTGGTCGCCTGCAATGTCGATCGGGATGTACGCCACGGGTCGGTCGAGCGCATCGAGCAACAGCCGCACCTTCGTGCCGGCACCGCTGCCATATTCGATCAACGCCACGCGCGGGCCCGCCCGTTCGGCAATGTCCGCCGCGGCCTCGCGGAGAATCGCCACCTCGGTACGGGTCGGATAGTAGGCCTCGAGGGTCGTGATCTGCTCGAACAACTGCGCGCCGGTACTGTCGTAGAAGTACTTCGGATGCAGTCGCTTGGGGTGACTGAGGAGACCATGCAGCACGTCATCGCGCATCGACCGTGGCACAGGAGGATCGGACTCCACCACGCGACGCCGCGGCGTGTCGACCGCGATCGTCATGCGCGCTCCGCGAGGCGGATGCCGGCGAACTGCCAGCGGGTGGGCGACGGGAAGAAGTTGCGGTAGGTCAATCGGGCATGCGACTG
>JBBRGR010000334.1:0-3282 GCA_038223815.1 Gemmatimonadales bacterium | reverse complement strand
CATGCCCGGCGTGCTGATCGTCGAGGGGATGGCGCAGGCGGGTGGCATGCTCCTGATGGATCACTTCGACGACCCCGGCGCGATGGTGGTGTACTTCGCCTCGCTTGACGGCGTCAAGTTCCGTCGTCCGGTGGTGCCCGGAGACCAGTTGCGCTACGAGCTCGAAATGCTGCAGTTCCGTGGGCGGCGGTGTCGCATGCGTGGCGAGGCCTATGTGGATGGGGTGCTGGTGTGCGAAGCGGAGATGATGGCGCAGGTCGTCGATCGATGACCCAGCGCATCCATCCGACCGCGATCATCCACCCCTCCGCGACGATCGGCCGCGACATCGACATCGGTCCCTTCGTGATCATCGGGCCGTCCGTGACGGTGGGGGATGGCTGCCGGATTGCTCCCCGCGCGACGCTCGAGCGCAATGTGATCCTCGGTGCGGGCGTGCAGGTCGGCGACGGCGTGATCCTCGGTGGGCCGCCGCAGGATCTGAAGTACCGCAACGAGCTCACCTGGGTGGAGATCGGCGACGGCACCATCATTCGCGAGTACTCGACCGTGAATCGCGGCACGGCGGCTTCCGGGCGCACCGTGATCGGGCGGCAGTGCTTCATCATGACCTACGTCCACATCGCCCATGACTGCGTGGTCGGGGACGGGGTGGCGATCGCCAACGGCACCCAGCTGGCAGGGCACGTGACCATCCAGGATCGCGCGGCCCTCTCCGGGCTGGTCGCGGTCCACCAGTTCACCACGATCGGCGCGCATGCCTTCATCGGAGGCGCCACTAGGGTGAATCAGGACATCCCGCCGTACGTGAAAGCGGTTGGGAATCCGGTTGAACTTTATGGCCTCAACGCGATCGGACTGCAGCGCTCCGGGTTTGCCCCGGAGACGATCGCGGCACTCAAGCGGGCGTATCGCCTCTTCTTCAATTCCGACTTCAACCTCGGGCAGGCGCTGGATCGGGCACGGACGGAATTGCCGCCCCTGCCCGAAGTGGAGCGCTTCGTGGAATTCGTCTCCTCCTCGCACCGGGGTGTGCCGGCGTGACCGCGCCGCTCCGCGTCGGCGTGGTCGGGGTTGGTGCCCTGGGTCGGCATCACGCGCGGCACTACAGCACGATGCACGGTGCGTCACTGGTCGGGGTGTACGATGCGGACCCAGACCGGGCGACGCAGGTCGCCGCGGAGGTGGGATGCCGCGCCTTTCCGGTGCTGGAGGAATTGCTCGGGGCGGTGGACGCGGTCTCGGTCGCGGTGCCGACCTCCTCCCATCATCGGGTCGGGCTCGTGTGTCTCGGGTGGGGCGTCGCCGTCCTGATGGAGAAGCCCGTTGCCGTCACGCTTGCCGAAGCAGATGAGATGCTCGCGGAGGCCGCCCGGCAGCGGGTGGTCTTTGCCGTTGGGCATGTCGAGCGATTCAATCGCGCGGTTCGCGCCGCACAGACGGTCCTCGAGCGGCCGCTCTTCATCGAGGGAATCCGCCTCGCGCCATTCCAGCCACGCGGCACCGACGTCGCCGTCGTGCTCGATCTCATGATTCACGATCTCGACCTCGCGAACCATCTCGTGGCCGGCGCTCCGGCGCAGGATGTCCGTGCCAACGGCGTCTCCGTGCTGTCCTCGCACCTCGACATGGTCAACGCGCGGGTCGAGTTCGAGGGCGGGGTCGTCGCCTCGATGACGGCGTCGCGGGTGGCGCGCGATCGGGTCCGCCGGCTCCGGCTCTTCCAGCCATCGGGGTACATCACGATTGACCTGGCGGAAGGAAGCGGCACCTTCATGCGGCTGCGCGATGGCTGGCGCCCGGGGAGCGGGAGCAGCATTGAGGAAATCGTCGAGATGGTGCCACTGGTGGCGCCCGAGGCGGACGCGCTTGGATTGGAACTGGCGGCGTTCGTGGCGGCGGTTCGGGGCGAACGAGCGGAGATCGTGACGGCGGTCGAGGGACGCGCGGCGCTGGCGTTGGCGTTGGAGGTCACCGCGGCGGTCCAGCGTTCGCCGCAGCCGATTCTCGGTCGATGACGCCCAGGATTCTCATCACGGCGGGGGAGCCCTCGGGAGACCTCCACGCCGCCCGGATCGTGACCGCGCTGCGCGCGCAGCTCCCCGGGGTCGTCATCGAAGCGGTCGGCGGCCCGCACACGCAGCGCGCCGGGGCGGTGCTCCGCCACTCGATCGACGGGCTGGCGGCGATGGGGCTGGTCGAGGCCCTGGACAAACTTCCCGCGCACATCCGCCTCTTCCGGCGACTGACGGCGGATTTCGTCGCGCGTCGCTACGACTTGCTCATTACCGTGGACTACCCCGGCTTTCACCTGCGCCTCGCGGAGGCGGCGAAGCGGCACGGTGTCCCCGTCCTCTGGTACATCGCGCCGCAACTCTGGGCGTGGCGTCCGCAACGCGCCGCCCGACTCGCGCGTGCCGTGGACCGACTGGCCGTGATCCTCCCTTTCGAGGCGGATTTCTTCGCGGCGGCGGGCGTGGTCGCCACCTACGTGGGGCATCCACTCGCGGATCGCGAGGCCGCTCCATCTCGCTGTGCCGCCCGCAACCAGCTCGGACTCGCGGCGGATCGCCGTACCCTCGCGGTCTTCCCCGGTTCACGCGCGGGCGAGATCCGGCGCCTCTGGCCGGCGTATCGGGACGCCGCCCGACTGCTCCTGGCACAGGGCGCATGCCATGAGGTCCTGGTGGCCGCCACGGAGCATGGCGAGTATCCCGGCGCCGAGGGGCTGCGTCTGGTGCGCGACGCGTCCTCCCTGGTCCTCGCCGCCTCCGACGCGGTGCTCGCCAAATCCGGCACGACCACGCTGGAAGCCGCGCTCGCGGATGTGCCGATGGTGGTTGCCTATCGCGTGCACCCAATCACCTATCGGCTGGCGCGGCGACTTGTCACGGTCCGCTGGGTCTCGCTGGTCAACTTGATCGCCGATCGCGAAGTGGTCCCCGAACTGCTCCAGGGCGCAGCGACCCCGGCCCGACTCGCCGCGGCCATCGCCCCGCTGCTCGACCCGCGCGATCCCCGCTGCCTCGCGCAGCGCGAAGGACTGGCCGAGGTCCGCCGTCGGGTCGGTGGAGCAGGGGCCAGCGCCCACGTCGCGCGACTTGCGGCGGCATTGGTGCCGGCATGAAACTCAGGCCACCCCGCTGGGTCATGCGCGGGCTGCTTGAGCCGGTGGTGTCGCTGCTGGCGGCATCATGGCGGTGGCGGAGCCACGGAGAGGAGCGCGTGCGTGTCTTGCGGGAGAATCGCACCCCGTGCGTCTATCTCCTCTGGCACGAAGCG
>JBBRGR010000333.1:0-3285 GCA_038223815.1 Gemmatimonadales bacterium | reverse complement strand
ATCATCGGACCGCTCAAGACCGCCGTACGCGGCAGTCGCATCGTCGCAGTCGGTGCCACCGCCCGCGGTGTAGTGGTCCTCGACCTCAACCCGGCCGACTACGCCGCGACCTGCAACTGATCGCGCCTGACCCGCAGCACCTTCGGCCCGTCCGCTTCACCGCGGACGGGCCGTCGTGCATCAAGCCCCAATAGATTGCTCAGCATGCTTCGACACCACCGTCTCACCACCGCCGGCGAATCTCACGGACCGGCCCTCGTCTGCACCCTCGAAGGCATGCCCGCCGGCATCCCGTTGCGCGCCGAGGACGTCAACGCCGATCTCTTCCGCCGTCAGCAGGGCTACGGGCGCGGCCGGCGCATGCAGATCGAACGCGACGAGGTGGAATTCCTCAGCGGCGTGCGCGCCGGTGAAACCCTCGGCTCGCCGATCGCAATGCTGATCCGCAACAAGGACTGGAAAAACTGGGTCGAGATCATGGACCCGGCCCCGCGTGACGAGGACGCTGACGGCCTGCGCAAGCGCTCGGTCACGCGCCCGCGCCCGGGCCACGCCGATCTCACCGGCATCCTCAAGTACGATCGCGATGACGCCCGCGACATCCTCGAGCGCGCCTCCGCCCGCGAGACCACCGCCCGCGTTGCCGGCGCCGCCATCGCCCGCGCGCTCCTCGCGGCTTTCGACGTGTCGATCGGCAGCCACTTGGTGCATCTGGGCGGTGTGGACGCAGCCGCAATGCCGCTCCCCGATGACCTCAACGCCGTCGCCGACCAGAGCCCCGTGCGCACCCTCGATCCGGAGGCCGAAGCGCGCATCATCGCGCTGATCGACATCGCCAAGGCCGAGGGCAACACCTTGGGCGGAATCTGCGAAGTGGTCGCCCGTGGCCTGCCGGTGGGGCTGGGATCGCACGTGAGCTGGGATCGCAAGCTGGATGGTCGCGTGGGGCAGGCGATGCTCTCCATCCCGGCCGTGAAGGGTGTGGAGATCGGCGTCGGCTTCGAGTCGGCCCGCAAGACCGGCGCCGAGGTGCACGACGAGATCGCCATGGCGCCGGGCCGCACCATCGCCGGCAACGTGCGGCGCACCACCAACCGCGCCGGTGGTCTCGACGGCGGCATGACCAACGGCGAACCGGTGGTCGTGCGCGTGGCGATGAAGCCGATCTCGACCCTCATGAAGCCGCTGCAGACCATCGACACCACCACCTCCGAGGTGGCGGCCGCCGTGGTCGAACGCAGCGACGTGACGGCCGTGCCGGCGATGGGGGTGATCGCCGAGGCGATGCTGGCGCTGGTACTGGCCGATGCGATGATCGAGAAGTTCGGCGGCGATTCGCTCGGCGAGATGCGTCGCAACTACGACAGTTACCTCGCCCACGTGGCGCAGCGGCTGGGGTGACGGGCACACCTTCCCCCGGCCCTGCGCACCTGATCCTGATCGGACTGCCCGGAGCGGGCAAGTCGACCCATGGACGGCGGGTGGCAAAGCTGCTCGATCGCCCATTCATCGATCTCGACAAGCGCATCGCCAGCACGACCGGTCGCAGTGTCGAGAGCATCTTCGCGGAGGACGGCGAGGCGGCCTTCCGTTCGCTCGAGCGCGAGGCGACAACGTCGCTGGCCTCGGAGCCGCCCAGCATCGTGGCGCCCGGCGGCGGATGGATGCTCTCACCGGAGAACGTCGCCCTCGTCCGGCCGAGCTCGACCATTGTCTGGCTGATGGTGAGTCCGGCGGCGGCGGTCAGGCGGATGGGGGTTCGGATCGCGCTGCGGCCGCTGCTGCGGTCGGGAAATCCGGTGCGGACGCTCGAGGGTCTGCTCGCGGAACGGCGCCAGCACTATGCCGCAGCCGACGCCATCGTCGACACCGAAACCCTGTCGTGGCAAGGGGTCGTGGATGCGCTCGCGGCGCTCGCGCCCCCATTCTGATCGCCCGCTGATCCCCGAAACGGACTCGGCGGGGTAACATCGTTGCAGACCCGATACTTCGGGGAACTCAGGAGCGCTGGCGCCGCATGACGTTATAGTATGCGCCAGCGGCTCGCAGCTTCCGAGACGCAGGCGGTACGGTGGGCTCCAATGGCCGCGATCGATCCCGAGGAGAGGTGCTGGATGAGTTTTCGCGTGTTGGGACCGCATGAGCGCGGGCGCTTCTCGGCTGACGCCTGGGGGCACCTGTTGTCGATGGCGGGCGCTGGCTTTCTCAGCCCGGCGGAGCTCGAACAGGTGATCGATCGTGCCCTCGCACATATCGAGGGTCGCATTGGGCTGGATGATGTCCGCACGCTGCTGGAAGGGGCTGGACTCGAGGATCATGGATCGGGTCCCGAACCGATGACGATTCACTGACCGTTCGTGCAAGTGTCGATGAGCCGCTTGCCACATCCCTGCACTAGATCTGACCCTGATGGCTGGTTCGAGCGCCAAGACCCCCGCCCGGAAAAAGACCGCGGCAAAGAAGACGGCTACCACGACCGCCACTCGGCGCGCGCCCTCGGGCCGCAGCACCGGTGGCGCCGATGATGGTGGCAAAACGCTGGTGATCGTGGAGTCGCCGACCAAGGCGCGCACGATCAGCCGCTTCCTGCCATCCGGCTACAAGGTCATGGCCTCGGTCGGCCATGTGCGCGACCTGCCCCAGAACGCCAGCGAGATCCCGGAGAAGTACAAGAAGGACGCCTGGGCCCGCATCGGCGTCGACGTCGAGAACGACTTCGCGCCGCTCTACGTGGTGCCGGGCGGATCACGGAAGGTGCTCACCGAGATTCGCGCCGCGCTCAAGGACGTCGATCGACTCTACCTCGCGACGGACGAAGATCGCGAGGGGGAGAGCATCTCGTGGCACCTGCTGCAGGAGCTCAAGCCGAAGGTGCCGGTGCGGCGCATGGTCTTTCACGAGATCACGCAGGGCGCCATCCTGCGGGCTCTCGACGACACACGCGACGTCGACGAGAACTTGGTGAAGGCGCAGGAGGCGCGCCGCATCATCGATCGCCTCACGGGCTACACCGTCTCGCCGCTGCTCTGGACCACCGTCGCACCTCGACTCTCGGCCGGACGGGTGCAGAGCGTGGCGGTGAAGCTGGTGGTGGTGCGCGAGCGCGAGCGGCGCGCGTTCCGCAGCGGCACCTGGTGGGACCTGGTCGCGCAACTCGCGCATCTCGACGCAGAGTTCGAGGCGAAGCTGGTGACGGTTGGCGGCAAGCGCATCGCCACCGGCCGCGATTTCGACAAGACCACCGGTCGCCTCACCGGCGCCGATGGGGCAGGGGCGAAGGATCTC
>JBBRGR010000332.1:0-3285 GCA_038223815.1 Gemmatimonadales bacterium | reverse complement strand
TTGTTGGCGGGAATCCCGGCGGTGAGGTAGCGCGAGATCGGCGCCCGGAAGGTGGTGGTGCCGAATTCGACCCGCTTGACGACTTCATCCGGGAGCCCCTGGTACCACGCCCGGATCACGTTGTTGTTGCCGAAATCCTTCTGCGTGTCCAGGTCGAAATCGAGGAAGAGGCGCTGGCCGATTGTGCCGCGCGCCTGCAGGTTCAGGATATTGTCGATCCGGGGTGCCGTAAAGCCGCCGCGGCACCCCGAGAGCGGATCCTGGAGCAGCAGCGGCGTGCACGCGAGGTTGCGCTGCCGAGCCGTGGCCACCTCGAGCCGCAGGTTGCCAATCAGCTCGAACTCCGCCACTTGGCGATTGAGGCCGAAGAGACCACGATCCTCAGCGCGCAGCGTGGCGCTGTCGAGTGCGCCGAGCGCCCGGAGCCGACGATCCATCGCGCGTGCCGCGGCGAGCGTCGCGATCCGCGCTCCCACGGCGGAATCGAACGCCGCCCCGACGGCGGACGGCGTGTAGAAGCCGGGCAGCACCCAGGGCGCCCGGAGCACCGCCGCCGTCCCCAGCAATTCCGGGAGACGCGGACGCGGTTCCCGAAAGCCGATCGCCGGGCGGAGCGTGTCCACCGCGGACGACGGCGTCGGAGGCGCCGGCTCCTGCGCGGAGAGCGAAAGCGGCAGCAGGGCCAGCAGCACGAGCAGGGCGAGAGGCGTGGGCGGCACCGCGACGGAGGGGAGTGGGCGATTAGCTTGAGAGTCTGGCGAGAAACCTACGCCCCTCCCGCGGGGGGCCACAACCACACCCACGAATCCGGCATGCGACTGCTCTCGCGACACATCCTCACCTCGCTCGCCGCCCCGTTCGGGTGGGGGGTGGTGGCGCTCACCGGGATGCTGTTGCTGAACTCGCTCGCGCCGCTGATAGACCGTTTCGGCGGGAAGGGCCTGCCGGTCTCGGTGATGGTCGAGGCGATCGTCCTCGCCCTCCCCGCCCTGCTCACGTTGACGCTCCCGATGGCCGTCCTGACCGCCGCGCTCTATGCCTATGGACAGCTGGCGGCCGACCTGGAAATGGTCGCGATGTACGCCAACGGCGTGTCTGTCTGGCGGATGGCCCGCCCGGCGCTGATCGCCGCGATCGGGGTCGCCTTGGTCAATTTCGTCATCTTCGACCAGGTCGTTCCGCGCAGCAACGCGCGTTACACCACGTTGCAACAGGACGTGCTGCAGAAGTTGCCCACGCTGACGCTCCGTCCGCAGGTGCTCAATCCGCTGCAGGGGACGCAGTACATCCTGCAGGCCGCCGAGATCGATCCAGTGAGTGGGGCGATGCGCGATGTGGTGATCTACGACCTCTCCTCCAACCGTGGCACACGGGTGATCCGTGCCGAACGCGGCGTGATGGGCGAGGCGCCCAACCAGACCGACCTCATGCTGACCCTCTATGACGGGGAGATGCACGAGCCGAAGCCTCTGGACCCGGGGCGACTCGAGCGGACGGAGTTTGCGACCAACCAGATCCGCGTGGTCGGCGTGGCCAATGCGCTCTCCCGGCGCACCGACCGCTGGGATCGGAGCGACCGGGAACTGACGGGCTGCGAGCTGCTCGCGGGGATCGATTCGGCGGCCTGGTACCGGCAGGAAGGCAAGGCACGTCGGGAAGTATTGACGCGCCGCGATCTTCGCCGGCTGGTGGGGCTTCCGGCGATGGCTCCCCCTGCCGTCCGGATGATGCCGGAGCTCGCGCCGCGGTGCGTCGCGTACAAACCGGTGGAGCGCTTCTTCGAGCGGGTCCTGCTCGGCGCGAACAACGACCCGCCGCCGCCCCCCCAGCCCCCCACGCAGGGGACCGATTCCATCACGCCAGCACCGGCCACCCCGACGCCGGCGACCGCCCGTCCCGGGCTGCCGAGCGTTCCGGTGCCGTCCCCGGCGCCGGTGATCCAGCAACCGGCGACACCACCGCCTGGCGTGCGCTACACCATGCCGGGAGCCGTGCAGCCTGTCCTGCCGCCGGGGGACACCGCCGGCGCCAAGAAGGTGCGCCGGCTGCTCGATTCAACCGGGCAGCGCCCCCTCGACTCGATCGGGGCGGCCCTCGCCAGCGATGACACATCCACCCCCGCTCCGGAGGCGCCGCCCAGCACTCAACCGCTGGACGCTGCGCTCGCGCAACCGCTCGCCGATGCCGCCCCACCCCAGGACCCGTCGGCCGCGCCGATCGACTTCCTCGTGCCGCCCGAGGTGGCACCGCAGGAGAACAGCGGCCTGATCTCGACAATCGTCGACGTGAACAGCGCCCGCAATCAGGACGAGCAGAGTCTGCGGACGACGCGGAAGTTCGCCGTGGAGTACCACAAGAAGTTCGCGATCCCGCTCGCCTCCTTCAGCTTCGTGCTGGTGGCGATGGCGCTCGCGCTCAAGTACCCCCGGAGCGGCATCGGCCTGGTGATCGGTGGCTCGTTGCTGATCTTCCTCGGCTTCTACATCCTGCTCATCGGCGGCGAAAACATGGCCGACGGCGGCTACGTCTCCGCCCCGGTCGCGATGTACGCCCCCCTCGTCCTCTTCACGCTGCTGGGCCTCGGTGCCGTTGCCTCCGCCAACCGTGAAATGGGCACGTCGCGCAGCAGCGGGATCCTCCAGGCCTTCGTCGAAGGCTTCCAGTCGCTGGTGCGTCGGCGCCGGGAGCCGGCATGAGATTCGGCGGCACCCTTGATCGCTACGTGCTGCGGCAGTGGATCGGCACCTTCATCCTGTCGGCCATCGGCATCCCCGTCGTGGCCGTGCTGATCCACCTGTCGGAGCAGTTCGGCCCGCTGACCAAGAAGGGTGTGCCGATCCCCGACATCCTGCTCGGCGAGCTCTTCTTCCTGCCGTACCAGATGACGCTGCTGCTCCCCGCCGCCGTGCTCTTCGCGACGGTGTTCACCTTGAATGCGATGGGACGCTACAGCGAGCTGACCGCGGTCAAGGCGGGCGGGGTGTCGTTCTGGCGACTCATCCTCCCCATGGTGGCGCTCGCCGTCCTGACGGTCCCCGCCAACTTCGTGCTGCAGGAAGTGGCGGCGACGTCCTCGGCCCGGCAGAAGGATCTCCATCGGGTACGCTCCTCCTCGATCTCCGCGATCGGTCGGTGGAACTTCGCGTTCAGCGCACCAACCGGATGGACCTACGCCATCAACGAGTTGCAACGGTCCCCGGGACTGATGCGCAACCTCCTGCTCACGCCCCCACGCGACACGAGCGCGACCGCGATCCCCGCCTGGACGATCGCCGCCGACTCCGC
>JBBRGR010000331.1:0-3287 GCA_038223815.1 Gemmatimonadales bacterium | reverse complement strand
CTCGCACATCGAGGCGGCTGTCGACCACAAGCCGCATCTGACGATGGACGACGGCGCGGACCTCGTCGGCGCCCTCATGATGACTGCACTCGGCCGCCTCGACGACCTCGCCGGCCCGATCAAGGCCATGGTGGAATCGCTCTCGCCCGAGGAGCGGCTTGCGCTCGTCTCGCGGGTGAAGGGCTCCACCGAGGAGACCACCACGGGTGTCATCCGGCTCAAGGCCATGGCCAAGGAAGGGATCCTCCGCTTTCCGATTCTCGCGGTCAACGACTCGCGCACCAAGCACATGTTCGACAATCGCTACGGCACGGGGCAGTCGACCCTCGACGGCATCATCCGCGCGACCAACATGCTGCTCGCTGGCAGCACCGTCGTCGTCGCCGGCTACGGCTGGTGCGGCCGCGGCTTCGCAACGCGGGCCCGCGGGGCGGGGGCGACGGTGATCGTGACCGAGATCGATCCGGTGACGGCGCTCGAGGCCAGGATGGACGGCTTCGAGGTGATGCCGATGGCGAAGGCGGCCCCGCTCGGCGATCTCTTCTGCACCATGACCGGCAACATCCACGTCATCCGCGGCGAGCACTTCGCGGCCATGAAGGACGGTGCAATCGTCGCCAACTCCGGTCACTTCAACGTGGAGCTTGACCTCGAGAGCCTCGCTGGCATGGCCTCGGCCCGAAGCCACGTGCGCGACTTCGTCGAGGAGTTCGTGGTCAACGGGAAGCGGATCCTGGTGCTCGGCGAGGGGCGGTTGATCAATCTCGCAGCGGCCGAAGGCCACCCGGCGTCGGTGATGGACATGTCGTTCGCAAATCAGGCACTCGCCGCCGAGTTTCTGGTGCGCAACGAAGGCAAGCTCGACCACGCCGTGCACCGGCTCCCCGACGCGGTGGACACCGAGATCGCGACACTCAAGCTCGCCGCGATGGGTGCCGCGTTCGATGTGCTGACGGCGGAGCAGGAAGGCTATCTCGCGAGCTGGGACGCGGGCACCTGATCCGGTGAGGCGGTCGTGATTGCCACCGCGCTCCTCGCGATGGCCCTGCACGCGGCCGGCCCCAGTGATACGGTGGCCGGCCGAGTCGTGCGTGTGCGCGGACGCGACACCGTCGCCGCCGTCGGCGCGGTCGTCGTGCTCCACCGTGTAACGCCCCAGGTCCAGGGACCAGTGGACTCGGTCAGGAGTGACGCGGACGGTCGCTTCCGGCTCCGCGCCCCGTCCGATTCCGGGGCCATCATGCTGGTGTCCGCTCGGTGGCACGGGATCGAGTACTTCTCCACGCCCCTGGTCGGGGAAGCCGCACGACCGGGCACCCTGCGGCTTGTCGTGGCCGACACCTCCTCGGTCGCCCCGGTCTCGGTGGCGGCGCGGCATCTCGTGATCGGCGCACCCGCCCCGGACGGCACGCGCAACGTGGTCGATCTCCTCGTGCTGTCGAATGACGGGCCGAACACACGGGTGGCCCGTGATACGCTCACACCGACGTGGCGGCTCATCCTGCCGGCGCATGTCGTCAACGTCGTGCTGGGGGAAACGGACTTTGCCGACGACGCCTTGCACCACCACGGCGACACGCTGGAGCTGAGCGCCGCGATTCCGCCGGGGCAACGCCAGCTGCTTGTCAACTACCAGATTCCCCCGGCGACGCGTCGAGTGGTGGTGCCCTACGATGAGGGGACGGCGCTGGCCAACATCCTGCTCGAGGAGGCGGATGCCGACGCCATCGGCACGCTGGTTCGGATCGACACCGCGACCGTCGAAGGACGCCGCTATACGCGCTGGAGTGGCGCGGTGGCGCCAGGGGAGATGGTGGAACTCCGCTTTGGTGGTGCAGGACGCCTGCCGGGGGGGGGCGTGAAAGCGATCGCCGGCCTCTTCGCGATCGCCTTGATCGGCATGGCCCTCTACAGCGCCCGGATGGCCGACCGTGCTGCACCGCAGGCGGCGGCCGCCGATGTCGCCGAGACACCAGTGGATGCGCTCCTCGATGCGCTGGCGCGCCTCGATGCCGAGCACGTCGGTCGGGAGGCGGTGCTGCCCCCGTCCGCGTGGGATGCCTACCTCGCACGACGCGCGGCGCTGAAGGGAGAGATCCGGCGGCTCTTGCCCTCCTGAGTCACCGGCGATACGTTCGCTGCACAATTGAAGACCAGCGAATGGGGCAGCTCGGAAGTCCGGTGCAATGCCGGCGCGGCCCCGCCACTGTAACGGGCAGTAGTACGACGTCGTTCATCAGGCCACTGGGGTAGCACCCCCGGGAAGGCGAACGACGAGCCCGGAGCCAGGAGACCTCTCCGTTCGCGCCACCAGCACACCCTCGGGGGAGGGTACGGTGGCGTGGTCGTGGACGTCCGCGAACCCATGCATTCGCGTCCGCTGCGTCGCACGTCAACCCGTGTTCGACCCCCAGGTCGGAGACGGGATTTGTCGTGACCCCTGGCATTGTTCATCGCCCACGCTTCGCGTTGCTGCTCCTCGGCGTCGCGGCGCTCGTCGTGGCCACCGGGGCACTCTTCCTCGGTCCGGTCCTCCTCGCCCCATCCACCGTCCTGGGCGCGCTGCGCGACGGAAGCGGGGAACAGAGCGCGATCATCCGCTCGCTCCGGCTCCCGCGCGTACTGCTGGCGTTTGGCGTGGGCGGCACGCTGGCAGCCTGTGGGGCGGCTCTCCAGGCGCTGGTCCGCAATCCGCTGGCGGAGCCATGGCTGCTAGGCCTCTCCGGCGGCGCGGCGCTCGGTGCTGTCCTTGGTGTCGTGGCTGGTGCCCCTGGTGGGTGGAGTGTCTCGCTCTGTGCCACGCTGGGCGCACTCACCGCGGTGGCCCTCGTGTACCGGGTGGCCGCGGTCGCTGGACGCCGACTCGATCCGCGCGTGCTGCTTCTTGCCGGTGTCGTCGTGTCGGCATTCGCCGGCGCCGTCACGACCGCACTCCTTGCCGTGACCGATCCCTTCACCTTCCGGGCGGCCACCGTGTGGCTGTTCGGGGGATTCTCCGGCGCCTCCTGGGATGCGGTCCGTCAGTTCTTCCTGCTCGCGGGGCCGATGCTCGCTGTTCTGTGGTGGCTGGCGCGTGCGCTGGATCTCCTTGCCCTGGGGGAAGAGACGGCGGCGATGCTCGGAGCCGATGTCGAGCGCACTCGACGTCTCGTGATCGTGACCACCTCGATCCTCACCGCAGCCACCGTCGCGGTGGCCGGGACGATCGGCTTTGTCGGATTGGTGGTGCCGCATGCCCTGCGCGGCATCATCGGTCCGCTCCACCGTCGCCTGCTTCCGGCAGTCTT
>JBBRGR010000330.1:0-3294 GCA_038223815.1 Gemmatimonadales bacterium | reverse complement strand
GTCGTCAGTCCCCTGATAGGCCGCCCACCCCGCGAAGGTCGGTGGGAACTGCTGGATGAGTTCCCGACGCACGTAGAGGAATCCCGTGCCCCACGGCGAGAGGAGCCACTTCTGGGCACCGCACGCCAGGAAATCCACCGGGGTGGCCTGCACATCAACTGGTACCTGACCAAGCGCCTGAATGGCGTCCACGATCAGCCATTTCCCCGCAACCCGGGTTGCGCGTGAGAGCGCGGCCAGATCCAGGGTGTATCCATTCGCGAACTGCGTCAGCGAGACCGTCACGGCCTTGACGGCCGGGTCCAAGAGCCGTTCGTGCAGCCGAGCTTCGTCGGGCCACCCCTCGACGGTCCGTGGAATGCGCTCGAGCACGATGCCCTCACCTCCTCGCGCCAGCCACGGATAGATGTTCGACGGGAACTCGCCATCGAAGGTCAGCACGACATCGCCGCTGGCGAGTGGCAGCGCCCGCGCAGCCACATTCAGTCCTGTCGTGGTATTCGGCATGAGCGCGATTTCGTCCTCGTGCGCATTGATCAACCGTGCGGCCAACCACCGCGACTCGGAGAGTATCGTGTTGAGACGCTCCATCGGCCAGAGCCCCGGGCGCGACCGGTCGCGGTTGCACGCCGCGAGGAGTGCCACACTCCGCGCTGGCATGGGGCCAACCGAGGCACTGTTCAGGTAGATCCCCTGGCCATCAAGCGCGGCAAATTCGGTGCGGCGCAACTCCTCAAAACGACTCACCCACCCCTCCGCATCGTTGGATCCAGTGCCTCGCGCAGGCCATCGCCCACCAGGTTGAATCCCAGCACCGCCACCCCCACCGCCAGCCCAGGCGCCACGGAGACCCAGGGCGCCACGCGGATCAGATCTCGCCCCTCGGCCACCATCGAACCCCAGCTCGGTGTCGGCGGTTGCGCACCCAATCCCACAAACGAGAGCGCCGCCTCGGCCATGATCGCCCCGGCGATGCCGAGCGTCGCCGAGATGATCACTGGCGCGCGCACGTTGGGGGCGAGGTGCCGCCAGAGAATCCATCGATCCCCTGCCCCGAGCGCCTTCGCCGCGGTCACGAAATCGCTGCGTCCCAGCAACAAGACCTGCCCACGGACCAATCGCGCCATTCCGGCCCACCCCACTACGCCGATCACCAGAAAAATCACCGGGAGCGAAGGCTTTACGGCCGCTGCAACGGCGATCAAGAGCAGCAAGGAGGGAAAGGCCAGCGTGATGTCGGCGAGTCGCATGATGAGCAGGTCCACCCAGCGCCGATAGTAACCCGCCAGCAGGCCGAGCGTCAGGCCGAGGCTCACCGCAACGGCCTGCGAGATCAGCCCGACCATCAACGAGATGCGCGCTCCATACAACACGCGAGAGAAAACATCGCGACCCTGCGCATCCGCACCAAACGGGAAGCGCCCTCCCGGCGGGGTGAGCGAATCATTCGCCAGATCGCCGAGATACGGATCGTGTGGCGACAGCCACGGGGCAGCTGCCGCTGCGACGAGGACCATCAGGACCAGCACCACCCCGATCTTGAAGAGCGGGTCGCGACGCCAGCGGTCGCGGAGCAGCGCGGTGGCCGAGCCGTCGTTCACCTTCGCCCCAATTCCGCTGCAATCCCGCGCAGCTCGCCCACGACCCGCTCCCAGGTGAAGTAGCCCCGCACACGCGCCCGACCGGCCTCGCCGAGCTGCTGTGCCAGCGCCGGATCGCCGAGCAGGTGTCGGACGGCGTCGGTGGCCTGCTGCGGATCGCGCGGGTCCACCAGCACACCCGTCTCTCCCTCCGCCACCGCGTCGGCGATCCCGCCACTCCGCCCCGCCACCACTGGAAGCCGCGTCGCGGCCGCCTCAAGCAGCGCGATCCCGAAGCCCTCCACATCCAGCCCCACCTCACGCGAGAGGCCGAGGTAGATGTCCGCCGCCGCATACGCCGCCGGGAGCTCGGCGTCGGTCACGTCGGTCGCGAGGTGGAAGCGATCGGCCACCCCAAGCGATGCGGCGAGCTGACGCAGCGTCTCCTCATGCCCTCCCTGCCCCACCACCAGATAGTGTAGATCGGGGTGCTGCGGCGCCAGCGTCGCCAGCACCTCCAGTGCCGTGTCGATTCCCTTGTGCGGCACCAGGCGCGCGACGGTGAGGAGCCAGCGCCCCTCCGGGAGCCCGCGTGCAGCGCGAAAGGCCCGTCCCGCGGCCGCATCAGGGTGCCAGCGCGACGGGTCGGTCCCGAGGGGCACCACACGCACCCGGTCCTCGGTGGGAAGGCCCAGCCCGGTGAGCAGCTCGCAGCAGCGCGCAGCCGTCCACGCCGAGTTGGCCACGAAGACGGCCGCCTCGGCGAGGATCGGCCGGTAGAGCCGTCGCTTGATGCGGGAGCGCGCCAGCTTGGGGGCGAGCGCCAGCAGGTCGCCCCCGTGCACGAGGATCCCGTAGGGAAGGCCGGTCCGTTCCCACGCCCACTGCGCCGGGAAGGCGGCGGGGCGGATGTTGCCGACCCAGGCGAAGCGTGCTGCCGGGTCCCGGGCAAGACGACTTGCGCGGTGTGCCCAACGCATCAGCCCCGGCGCCGTCTTGAGACGGCCGGACGAGACTCCGACCCGGTCCACCCGATTGGGGAGCGTGGCGTCCGCCGCCTCGGCGACCGGCATGGTCCCGGTCGACACGGTGAGTGTGCCCGGCGGGTAGCCCCGCGCCAATTCCTCCATCCAGCGCGCGATGCCGCCGCCGAGAGGCGGGAAATCGTAGGCGAAGAGGACGTCGTGGAGGGCGGCGGATTGTTTCACGCAGGGTCGGGTTGGGGTCGTGGAACATAGCAGGGGCGTGGCATCCCTCGCCCCTCATCCGGGACCGCGGCTGAAATCATCGATCATCGCCGTTCGCCGTTCGCGATTCGCGATTCCTCGGGGTTGCACCGTGAAACCCGCCGTACCGAATTTGACGTACGCCCGTGTTCCAATCGGGGACTGACGCGTCCCCGCTCGGCATACTCAACTTTCAGGAGATCGTCTCGATGCGCCGTCATCTGCCGTTTTCGCTCGCTGCCGCAGCGCTCTTCGCGCTCGCCCCGCTCACCCAGGCCCGGGCCCAGATCGGCTACGGGGTCATGGCGGGCGGCTCCCTCGCCAACATCTCCGGCGACCTCGCCGATGGCTCCAAGACCACGCCGACCTTTCTGTTTGGTGGTTTCCTGAACGTCGAGGCGAACGGATTTGCGGTGCAGCCGGCCCTCCTCTTCGTCCGCAAGGGCTTCAAGGCCGACGCCTTCGAAGGGGTCACCCCGAAGAGCACG
>JBBRGR010000329.1:0-3304 GCA_038223815.1 Gemmatimonadales bacterium | reverse complement strand
ACTGATCAGGCGATTGCGGCGCGGAAAGGCCCCCGGGCGATTCCGATCCCCGGGCTGATGCTCCGTGATGAGGAGACCGGTGGCGAGCATGCGATCATAGAGCGCCGCATTCATCCTCGGATACACGACGTCGGCGCCGGTCCCGAGGACCCCGATGCTGGCCCCGCCCACCGCGAGCGCGGCCTCATGCGCGACGGCATCGAGACCGCGCGCCATGCCGCTGACGACGGCGATTCCGGTACGTGCCGCCGCCTTGGCCAGGCTGCGCGCCACCGCTTCGCCGTAGGCCGAATGATCCCTGCTCCCCACGATCGCCACGGCCGGCAGTTCCAGCAGCGCCGTCCGGCCACGCGCCCACAACGCGATCGGCGGATCCGGAATGGAACGGAGTGCGGCGGGATAGCCCCTTGATCCTGGGGTCAGGATCTCCTGCCCGAGACGCTCGGCCTGCGCGAGCATGGGCTGGACGCTCTGCCCGCGAGCCTGCTGCACGGCCGCGAGGACATCCTGGGGGACACCAGGCGTGGCCGCAAGCTCGGAGCGGGTGGCCGTGAGGACGGCGCGGGCCGTGCCGAAATGCGAGAGGAGGGCGGCGAGGCGACGTGCGCCCAGCCCATCGACGAGTGCCAGCGCCAGATAGGCGTGGCACTCCTCGGCGTCATTCGTCGTCGGAGTCGGGAGACTCGGCGGAGCCGGCGTCCTCGTCGGAGAAAGGGTTGGTCCAGTCGGCGTCGGGGTCAGCGGCGTCTTCCTCATCGTCGGGTGACCACGGGGCCTCTTCGGCTTCCGCGGCACGGATCTCCTGCACGGCACTCCAGAGCGATTCCTTCAGCGGCTCGATTCCCTGCCCCGACACCGACGAGATGTGCAACACCATCCGCGCATCGGAGGCCTCAAGCACTGGGAGCTGATCGCCCTCGGCCTGCAGGTCGCCCTTGCTCAGAATCACCAGAAATGGTTTGGCCGCGAGCACCTCGGAGTAGAGCGCCACTTCCCGCCGCAGCTGATCCAGCACAGCTTGCGGATCGGGCGCATCCACCGGCACGAGGAACGCCAGCAATCGGGTGCGCTCCACATGCTGCAGAAAGCGCAGGCCCAGTCCCTTGCCCGCGTGTGCGCCCTCGATGATCCCCGGGATATCGGCGACCACGAACGAACGTGACCCGGAGAGTCCGGCCACCCCGAGGTTCGGTTCGAGCGTTGTGAAGGGATAGTCGGCGATCTTGGGGCGCGCGGCACTGATCACCGAGAGCAGGGTGCTTTTTCCCGCGTTCGGTTCGCCGACCAACCCGACATCGGCAATCAGCTTGAGGACAAAGGCCAGACGCTTCTCTTCGCCGGGGGTTCCCTCTTCCCACTCGCGCGGGGCCTGGTGGGTTGCCGAGGTGAAGCGCGTGTTGCCGCGGCCCCCGCGCCCGCCACGCGCCACCAAGACCTGATCGCCGGGCCGCATCACCTCGCCGAGGGTGTCGCCGGTCGCCTCGTCAATGATCACCGTGCCGGGCGGCACCGGCATGATCACGTCGTCGCGGGAAGCGCCGGTCATGTTCTTTCCCTTGCCATGTGCCCCGCGCTCCGCCTTCCACGTGGTGCGATAGCGATAGTCGAGCAGCGTTGCGAGGTTGGCCTGCGCGCGCACGTAGACAGAACCGCCGTTGCCGCCATCGCCGCCGTCCGGCCCGCCCTTCGCCTTGAACTTGAAGCGGGCGAAGGAACAGGCACCGTCGCCGCCACCACCACCGGACACTTCAATGACCACCCGATCGACGAAACTCATGCCAAGGGACTCCAGCTGTCGCGCACGGATTCCCAGAGTTCCTTCACCTTCTTGAAGTCGTCATAGGAAAGGAAGGGATTCACCACCAGAAGCACGCCATCGACCTGCGTGAAGGACGCGCCCGCATTGAGGGCACCGCGCAGATGCGAGTGCAGTTGCCGTGGCGTGTCAAGCACCGCCGTCTGGGCAATCACGCAGAGCTCTCGCCGCAGCAGGTCCAGCCCGGGGCGCGAGAGCGTCCGACCATAGCCTTCGGTCACCATCCATTGGTCGAGCGCCGGATGCATCGTGGCGACATTCTGCCGGAGCTTCCGGTAGTTGTCGCCGTACACCACGCGACAGGTCTCCTCGCCACGCGCCGTCCACGCCGCGTGCGCCGAGTAGTCGAGGTCCTGATCGGCATCTTCGGCGGGGCGCTGTGCCGCGGTCCGCCAGAGCGATGCGGCCACAAGCGTGCGCGGCCACCCCACCATGAGCACGGACTGCAGCAGCAGCTCGTCCACCCACAGCCCCGGGACGCCCGCAGTCAGCGCCTCGGCGATGCGATCGCGCACCTCGGGCTCCTCGCCCTGCGCGACCGCCGCGGCAAGCCCGACCAGCGCGCGGGTGGCGTCATCCAGTGGTGGGGTCATTGGGTCGCTCACCGATTCCCTCCCTCCGTGTCCGTGAAGTGCCAGCCGCCCCGTGCCTCATACCCGCCCGTGACCACGCCGCGGGTGTTGCGGATCGTCGGCCGTTGCCATGCCGCCAGCGGCTCCATGGGCCAATCGCCGGCTGGATCGAGCCGAGTGACCAGCTGCTCCAGAAGTGCGATCAGGGCGAAGCCGGCGCATCGCATGTCGCCATCGTGCACCTTGAGCGTCAGGCCGACGCCCAGAGTCGGGAGCGCTGCGCTGAAGACGCCCTCCGCACCGATCTTGGCCAGCACCCGGCCAGGCCATGCTGCCATCAGCACGGTGTCGATCCGCTCGCTTCCTGCCACCATCATCGGCCAATCCATCATGGCGTCGCGGAGCCTGGCGAGCTCGGGACTGCTCCCAGTGCCCAGCGCGGCGTAGGCGCGGGCCATGCCGACGAGCGGCAACGCCACCGCGGCCGCCGTGCACCCATCCACCCCCCAGCCCAGCTGCGCTTCGGGAACACCCGTCCACCGTGCCACCGTCTCTGCCACTCGCGCCTGGACCGGATGGTCGAGCGCCTCATAGCCATCCGTCGGCCAACCATGGAGTGTCGCGAGCGCGAGCAGGCCGGCATGCTTGCCGGAGCAGTTGCTCCACAGCGGGGTCGCGGTCACCTCCTCGCGGATCATCACTTCGGCCTGGTGCGACCAGAGCGACGGATGCCCGCCACAGGAGAGCTGCGATTCACGGAGCCCCACGGCCTCGAGCCAGCGCTGCCCGACTTCCCGATGCATCGGCTCGGCGTTGTGCGAACCACATGCGAGGGCAAGCATCTCGGCGTCCAGCCCAAACCGGGCGATGCCACCGTCCTCCAGAAGTGGCAGCAGCTGGAATGGCTTCGAGGCGG
>JBBRGR010000328.1:0-3306 GCA_038223815.1 Gemmatimonadales bacterium | reverse complement strand
GATGCGTCGGGTGCCAAGCACCAGATCAGAGAGCACAAGGCGATCGGAGGTCGGCGGGAGGACCTGCACCAGCTGGCTTGGCAGGATCGTGCCGCGTGCACCGGCGTCGAAGACCATCGCCACCGTGTACTCGCCCGGCGGCACGCTGATGGGGAACCGCTCCAGCAGGTATTCGGTCGGGAGCAGGATGCCATTGCGACGGAAGGTGTGCAGCGTGTCCACGATGGCGACGACCGCCCCAGCCGGGTTGCGGACCGCCGCCCGAAATCGCACCTGGTAGTACGCGCCCAGCACCGTGGACGTCGGCGTGAGCGCGGTGCCGGGGATGGCGACGGCCAACTGCATCTGACGGCTGCCCCCACGCTCGCCGAGGCCGACTGCCACCGCTCCCACCGCGAGCGGCAGTTCGAAGCCGAACTCCCAGCTGGATCCCGCGGCCATGCTGCGCGCGCCGAGCTCGCGTTCGAGTTGCTGCAACTCGGAGGCACCGCGCTTCCCTTCGTCGAACATCCTGGCGTAGAGCGGTGAGAGCGGAGTGCGCGACAGGAAGAGTTCCTGTGACGTCTGCGCGGTAAGCGAGGCCCCGTAGGTGCCGAGGACGGTGCGTCCATCCGCGGTGGTGTCGCTCGAGGGTGTCATGAAGCGTGCCTGTCCGCTCAGCCGGAAGATATCCAGCACACTCTCCACCTGCACGAAATCGTGCTGGCCCACGGGCAGGATGAAGTGGAAGAGCATCGTGTCCGCGGAGAGTCGGCTGTAGTAGCCCCAGGACTCATTTGGTCGCACCCCAGGCAGACGCAGCATGCTCCGTTCGGGCGGCGGGCCGTGCAACACCGTCACGACACCCCGGGCGTCGAACTCGGCGTTGCCCGCACGCATTCCCGGCACCGCCGTGGCCGGGGGCATCGAGGCGTTGCGTCGATACTGGTGGCGGGCGATCCGGAGCCAGATGTAGTGATCGCGGAGGCGCTCGGGTGTCACCGAGATCCCCACCCGGGTTTGGGACTCCCAGAAGTGTGCCGCCAGGGCGCTGCGCGCCTTGCCCGTCGCGCCGAGGATGCGCGCAAGCGTCGAATCGGGCATGACGAGCACAAGATCCCGTCGGAAACGCTCCAAAAGGTTGCCGTCCGCCTCGTCCAGGGCGCGGAACCAGTCGCCCGCCCCGTCGATTCGGCCGGCATTGAACCGTGTCTCGGCCAGCTCGAGCCGCACTTCGCCGTCCAGCGGCTGCTCGTGGAGGAGGGGCGCGAGCAACCGGGTCGCAAAGTCGAATTGATCGAACTCCCGCTCCACCAGTGCGCGCACCAGACGTACGTCCCGCAACGCCCAGGCGGGGCCGGTCGCGACCTGTGCCAGCGCGTCCCGCACGATTGCGAGCGACTGCGGGTCCCGCGTGGCCAGCGCCTCGCGCGCGACATGCACCAGCCCCTCGGCGCGCAGCGAATCCAGCTCGGCGCTCCTGGCGAGACGTCGGGCCGCGTTTTCCGCTTGATCCCGTCCAACCATGGACTTGAAGTAGGCAAGGAAGCCGAGATCGGTGCGGAGCACTCCCATCTCGGCGATCGCCTGTCCGTACCAACCGATCCACCAGTTCGGGCGCAACTCCACCGCCATCCCGAATTCGGTGAGGGCATCTTCATAGTGCCGCGCCGTGCCCGTCACCTCGCCGAGCCGCAGGGCGATGAAGCCCAGCTCGAGATGGGGCAGAGGATCGTCGCGCCGCACGCGCGCCAGGTCCATGGCCGCCAGTTCGCGTTGACGCAGCAGGTCGCGGTCGGCGACGGCTGCGAGCGTCTGGCGCAGGTCGCGCCAGGTCGAGCGATCCGCGTCCTGGGCCGCGACAGGGCCCGCGGCGAGGAGCCCCAGCACGGCCAGGCGGGCGGGCATCTGCGCGGCGATCATTTGACCACCGTCAGTTGCTGGCGTCGCATCGCGTTCGCTCCATTGGCGGTCACGGTCACCTCGAGAAGGTAGGTGCCGGGCTTGATTTCGTCGAGCGCGAGTTCACGCCGCACCGTCTCCAATCCACCGGGGTGGATGCCATCGAACGCCACCCGGAGTGCGGCCCCGCCCCGGAAGAGCCGGGAGATCGCGTTGCCACCGCCCGGCCGGCTGATGCGGACCTCGATCCGGTACGGCGTCCCGACCGGCAGGCCGCCGATTTCGAGCGTCAGCTGGGCCGGCTCCGCACGGCGGAATCGGGCGAGCGGATTGAGCCAGGTGGTGTCACCATCTTCGGCGATCCAGAAGAGGCGGATGTTGCGACTGCCGACGATCAGATCCGCGAGACTGAGCGTCGGCCCGGCGGGAGCCGCCACCCACACCGTGTCCCGGCGGCTGACGAGACCGGCGGTGCCGTGCTCGAGGGCCGCGCGGATCGTGTACTGACCGGGTGGGACGCGGATCGGCGCACGCGCCAGCAACTGCTCCCCTGCGAGAACGGGGGTGCGGGTGAAGATCCGGCGCACGCTGTCCATCGTGGCGACCGTGCTCCCATCGACACCGAGCACCGTCGCCTGCAGCCGAAACACGTGGACCCAGCCTGCCTCCATCGAGTCCGGTGTCAGCGCACTCGCGGGCACGGCAAAGGCGAGCTGGATCTTGGGCCCCACGGAGTCCGCCCCGGCCGCGGCCACGAACATCGTGCCATCCAGGACCCTCGGGTAGCGGCGTGGCCAGCCGTCGGTCGTCGTGCCGATGGCGATCGCGCGCCGTCCTGCGGCACGCTCTTCCGTCTGCAGCGTCCCGCCCCCACCGCGCCCCGCCGAGAGCATTCGCGAGTAGCGTGGAGCGAGGGGCTCGCGGGAGCGGGCCAGCTCCTCGACGGCGGCGAAGACATTCACATCGCCCGAGTCGCGCGCCACCATCGCGCCGCGGAACCCGAGGATGTCGAACAAGCTCTCGACCAACCGGAAGTCCTGAACGTCCTGCCGCGCGACGAAGTGGAAGATCAGGTCACCCCCTTCACGCCGATAGCGCCACGACTCGTTCGGCTCGATCTCCGGCACGTTGTGCTGAACCCGTTGATCGGGCGCGCCCTGCCGCACCCAGATGACGCCGCGGTCGTCGAACTCGTCCTGCGTGGAGCGGTAGCGCTCCTCGATGTTGTACTGCCGATTGCGCGTGACGAGGCGAAAGTTCCGCTGCGCGTAGTCCAGGCGCGCATAATGTTCCCGCAGGCGTCCGCCGACCGGGTGCAACTCGTCCCGATCCCGTCCTTCAAAGAACCGGCGCACCAGCGTCGCCCGAGCAGGGCCATTGGCCGCATCCAGCGCGCGGAGCATGCTGTCAGCCATGATCATCGCC
>JBBRGR010000327.1:0-3314 GCA_038223815.1 Gemmatimonadales bacterium | reverse complement strand
GACGTTGAGCCAGAGGTCGACGCCCTGCACGAGCACATGGGCGAGGTGCATGTCGTAGCCCTCGAGGAAGGCCACGCGGCCTTCGAACATCGGGTCCCGGGCGAAGTGGTAGAGCTCCTGGAGCACTTCCTTCCCCGGGGTATCCTGCGGGTGTGCCTTCCCCGCGATCACCAGCTGGACCGGACGCTGCGTGTCGGTCAGCATCGCCCGGAGGCGCTCCTTGTCGCGGAAGAGGAGATTGGCGCGCTTGTAGGTCGCGAAGCGGCGCGCGAACCCGATCGTGAAGGCATGCGGATCGAGCAGCGTCCCGGCGGCGACCACTTGCGCCGCCTCATTCCAGTTCCGGGTCCAGCGCCGCCGGGCTTCTTCGCGGATGTAGCGGAGGAGAACGCCCTTCAACTCTTCGTGGGTGTGCCACAACTCGCGCGCGTCGAGGCCGAGCACGGCGTCCCATGTCTCGGGCTCATCGAGGCGCTGCCACCACTCGGTGTCGAGGTGAATGTCGAGGAGGCGCATCATCGGGTTCGCCATCCACGTGGCGAGGTGTACGCCATTGGTGACCGCACCGATCGGCACCTGCTCGACGGGGCGCTCACTCCACATGTCACCCCAGAGCTCGCGGGAGACGACGCCATGCCGCTGTGCCACGCCATTCACATGGCCGGCGAGGCGGATGGCGAGCACGGTCATCTGGAATTGCCCGGGCTCGCGCACCGGATGGATGCCGAGGCGGGGCACGCGCTCGATGTCGGCGCCGAAGTCGTTCAGGAAGGGCATCCCCATGCAGGAGAGCACCTGTGTGAGCTCGAATGCGTCATGCCCGGCGGGGACCGGGGTGTGTGTGGTGAAGACCGAGGTCGCCCGCACGGTCGTGACGGCCTCGTCAAAGCCCATTCCCTCGACGATCAACTCGCGCGCGCGCTCGAGCAGCATGAAGGCGGCGTGGCCTTCATTGGCGTGCCATGCTCCGGGGGTGATGCCAAGCGCACGCAGGACGCGCACGCCACCGACGCCGAGGATCCACTCCTGGCGCAGGCGCATGGGGAGCCCGCCGGCGTAAAGCTTGGAGGTCAGCTCACGATCCTCGGGATCATTCACGTCGAGATTCGTGTCGAGCAGGTAGAGCACCGTGCGCCCTGCGGTCATCGACCACGCACGCACATGGATTGGCCGACCGAAGGTCTCGAGGACCGTCATCCACGGCGAGCCGTCCGGTCCGGTGAGCGGGATCAGTGGCGTCGTGTCGGGCTGGACGGCGTCGTCGCTGTCTTCCTGCCAGCCATCGGGGCGCACGCGCTGGTCGAAGTACCCCTTGGTGTAGAAGAGCCCCACGCCGACGAGCGGAATGGCGAGGTCGGATGCCGTCTTGCAGTGGTCACCGGCGAGCACGCCGAGGCCACCCGAATAGATCGGCACCGAGGCGTGCAGGCCGAACTCGGCGCAGAAGTAGGCGACCGGGCGCGAGGGATCGGTCTCCGGGAACTGGTCGAGGAACCAGCCCGCTGGCGCCGAGCGCTCGACCGCGAGCCACTCCATCACCTTGTCGTAATGGGCGCAGAAGTCGGCGTCCCGGGCCAGAGCCTCAAGGCGGGCGGGATCGGCCTTCTGGAGCACGATGATCGGGTTGTGGTGCGAGTCCCGCCAGACGGCGTCGTCAATCCGGCGGAAGAGCGCGCGGGCCGAACGGTGCCAGCTCCAGGCGAGGTTGGTGGCAAGGGCGGCAAGGCCCTCCAGCCGCGGGGGGAGGGCGGGGATCTTCTGGCGCAGTGGTGTCATGGAGGGAAAGAGGCGAAACGCGTGACGGGGCGCAAGGTGTGCTTGCGCCCCGTCACGGATCGGCCACGAGATTGCTGCCGGCAGCGCCCTACGACGCCAGCTTCTTCTCCTCCTTCACGACCGCCTTGTTGGCGTTCTTGACGTACTTGTCGAGCCACGCCACCCAGCGGGCCCACTGGTCCATCACCGTCTCGCGGGCGATCGGGCCGTGGTCCTCATACGGGTACATGTAGAGCGAGACGGTCTTGCCGAGCCCCTGCAAGGCATGGTAGAGCTTGGTCGAGTTGATCGGGTCGGTGCCGACGTTCTGGTCGTCCGTCGAATGGTAGAGCAGCAGCGCCCCGTTCAGCTGGTCGGCGTAGAGGAACGGCGACATGTCGAGGTAGGTCGAGCGGCCCTGCCAGAGGTCACGCGACTCGCTCTGGAAGCCGTTCGGTGTCAGCGTGCGGTTGTAGGCGCCGTCGCCCGCGATACCGGCCTTGAAGTAGGGCGTATGGACCATCGCGTTCACGGCGGAGAAGGCGCCGTACGAGTGCCCGCCGATGCCGAGGCGGTGACGATCAATGATCGCGAGGGTGTCGAGCGCGTCGATCGTGGCCGCGAGATTGTTGCGGAGATCGACGACGTAGTTGTCGTTCGGGAGCTGCCCCTCGGTGGCGAAGATCGGTGCATCGGGCTCCACGACGGCATAACCGACCGTCGTCAGGAAGGCCATCGAGCGCGCTCCGAAGGAGGGGAAGCGGGTCGGCGGATCATCGGCAGTGGCGATGCCGCGGTTGTACGCCTCCTGCGTCTGGTACTCGCGCGGGTAGAACCAGAACATTGCCGGGAGACGGGTGCCTTCCGTGTAGTCGGCCGGGAGCGTGACCTTGACGCGGAACGAGTAGCCATCGGCCCGGCGGGCCATGACCGTCTTGGTGATCGCGTTCCGGATCTCCGGCATCAGCTCTTGGTTGTTGGTCAGCTGCTTCGCGGCGCCCGTGGCGGTCGTGAGGAGGAACGACTGCGGCACCAGCGTCGCGGATTCGCGCTGGATGAGCGCGGTAGTGAAGTCGTCATCCAGAGGCGCCGAGATCGACTCGGTCACGTCGCCCTTCGCCTCGTAGAGGCGGGTCCGGGTGCCGGTTGCGAGCTCGACGCGATCGATCCAGGGACGAGCGATCTTGGTGGTCGAGTCGGTGGTGCTGCCCTGGAGGAAGGCGAATTTCCCGTCGGTCGAGCGCATCACGACCGGCGCTCCGCGGATCCCGACCCGCATCACCACGGCGGGACCGCCGCCCGCGCCGCCGCGACCACCGGCGGTCGGAATCGCGCCGCCACGACCGCCGGCCGCGGCGTTCGACGAGTCGCCGGCCGCACGAGCGGGCGGAGTCACCAGCGCCACCTTTCGGTTGCTGTCCGCCAGGAAAACAGCATACTCGAACGTGCCGCGGGTGGCGGTCTCGGTCGTGAAGAGAATGCTGCCATCCTCGGACCACCGCGTCGCCACGATCCGATTCTCTGATTGATAGATTGGCGCGGCCGAGGTCGAGTCGAAC
>JBBRGR010000326.1:0-3330 GCA_038223815.1 Gemmatimonadales bacterium | reverse complement strand
GGACAAGTTGAAGCCGAACTGCGAATCGGTGTCGCCACCGGCCGCCAGCAGGCCGAGACTCAGCCGCGTGTGCGGCCGCAGCCGAAGCGATTCATTCACCCGCAGCATGCCGAAGCGATACTCGGCGCCGGCAGCGAAGAGGACCGACTTGTCCCCCGAGATGCCGACGGCGAATTCCGGCACAAAGCGCAACTCCTGGATCCCGAACAGGGGGCCGGCATCCAGCTGCACGCCGAGCACCAGCGCGTCGAAGCCGGCGACGTATGCCGCCACGCCGTCGAGTGTCCGGCCACTGTCCGTTGGCATATCGACCCGCGCAGTCGGCTCCGCCTGCATGCCCGGAGTGACCGGTGCCTGTGGCGGAACGGGGTGCCGGGGCTGCGCCGGGGCGAGCGGTTGCCGTGCTGCGGGCATCGACATGCGCTCGAGCCGCTGGCCAAGGACGCTGTCGATGCGCGCCGAGAGCAGGCGGACAATGCGATCGAGATCCGCCTCCGACATGCCGGCCGTCGGCTGGCCCAGGAGGCTGTCGCGCTTCGCGAGACGCTCCATCAGGCTGGGGGTCTTGCCGTACCGGACATACAGCTCGCCATTCTCGGGAACCGGCAACGTGATCACCCGGCCTCCGCCCGTGCTGTCACGATCTGCACTCCGCCCAGTGCGTCGGTACTCGATCTCGCGCGCTTCCCGATCCCGTCGGTCACGGCTGCGATCCTCGTCACGGTCGCTGTCCGCACTCCGCGAACGGCCGATGTTGAAGGCGACGCCCGCGCTCAGCATCCAGTTGTGGGTCAACTCATCGACGCTGGAGATATCCTCGAGATCCCGACCGCTGCGAATGAAATCGCGGGCTGCCACATTGAGGCGGAAGTTGTCGGTCAACCGCAACCCGACGCCGCCACCGAGTACCAGCGCATTCTCGTCTTCACGCACCAGGCCATTCAGGTCGCGGTAGGTGTCCTGATAGTCGATACGCTGGACACCTGCCACCAGAAATGGTGCCAAGCCCAGCGAGGCATTGAGGTTGAACTGTGCCTCGGCACCATAGCCCTGAATCGGTTGGCGATCACCGAAGTCATCGCTCCGCCCCTGCCAGTAGACGCCTCGCAAGCCCACGTAGTTGCCGAGGTCGATCCCGGCCCGGACACCGGCCACGGTCTGACGCGCCAGATCATCCTTGTCAAAGTCCAGGCGACCGACGAAGGGTTCGATCGGTACCGAGGCAAGGGACCATTCATCGGCGCCGGCGCTCTTCGCGCCACGCGTGCCGCCGAGGGCAAAGCCGATGGCCGCCGATGCGGTCCAGTTGCTGCGGGTGGCGCGGGGATCCTCACTTGGGGCATCGGGCGTCTCGGCCGTGAGCGCCTCGGGTGCCAGACGGAAGCGAGAATCCTCCAGCAGGACCGTCGCGCGGATGTTCTCTGCCACGTCGTACTGGATCCCCCCGCCATACCGATAGTTCACCTGCTCGCTGCGTGGGGCATCCGTCGGCAGGAACCGCATGATCCCGGCACCGCCATGCACGAACGGCACGATGCGCCCCGTCCCGAGTTTGAACGCGACATTGGCGCCGAAGGTCTCGACATCGGTGGTGGTGTTGGCGAGCGGGGCACCGGACAGCCGCAGGCTGGTCTCCGACAACGCCACCGGAATGTCGTTCCCGCGATGATACCACGCGGTCAGTCCGATCAGCCGTCCGAAGTCCGCGCCCGCACGCATCCCGAGGAGGGTGTAGTCCTTCAGAGGGACGGCGTCATCCCACCAGACGTACTCCGCGGATGGAGCAATCGTGTATCGCACGCCTTGTGCGGCGAGCGCGGGAGGCGTCATGGGGATCATCGTTACCGCCACGGCGGCCAGAATAAACCGAGAATGAACGACGTTTCGAGGCATGTGACGCTCTGTTCGAAAGAGAAGAAGCCATCCCGCACATGCGATGCACATGGGGAGAGACGACATTTTGCACGGTACGCCAATCCGACGAAGATCGGCCGACCACACTGGATGACGTCCGAGCCTTGCGCTGGGACACGCGCTGCGTCCCCTCACTCCTTCGGTGCGGTTCCCTTACTTTCTCCGCATGCAGGAATCCATGCCCCTCGCTGCTGGCGCCGAACTCGCCGACGCGATCTTCCAGGCGATCGTCACCGCTGGACTCGCCGTCTTCGCGCTCGTCCTCTGGTGGCGCGTGCGCGCCCGCTGGTTTGCATGGTGGGCGGCGGCGTGGGCACTCTACGTCCTGCGTCTCGTTGCCATCATCGCATTCCTCGCCAGCGGCGATCTCGCCTGGCTCTTCTGGCATCAGGTCGTCACCGGCTGGGTCGCCCTCGCGATTCTCTGGGCCGCGCTGGTCTTCTCACGCGACCTCCCCTGGCGCAACCGCTACGCCACGCTGGCCCTCGTTCCCGTCGGCTGGGCGTGGGTCGCCGTCAATGGCCTCGATCGCTTCCTGCTGGTCGCGTTGCCGATGGTGCTCCTCATCTCGGGCGTCACGCTCTGGACGGGCTGGGTTTTCTGGCAGCACGCGCGGCGCACCAAGTCACATGGAGCCCGTTTCGTGGCGGTCACCTTCTGGCTCTGGGGACTGCATCACCTCGACTATCCCTTCCTCCGTGCGCGCGGCGCGTGGCAGCCGTGGGGCTACTTCCTCGACATCCTCTTCGAGTTGGCGGTCGGCATCGGTTTCGGCCTGATGGTGCTCTCCGAACTGGCGACGCGGCTCGCCCAGCGGACCGAGGAGCTCGCCCGGCTGCAGGGTGGCGTCGTCGGTCAGTACGAGGGCGAGCGGCGCCGGCTCTCGCGGGAACTCCACGATGAGACCGCCCAGACCCTCTCGGCCGTGAAGCTTGAGGTCGGCATGCTGCGTGAGGGCGCCGACGACGCCACCCGTGCGCGGCTCGACCACGTTCTCGGTCTCGTGGACAGCGGGATCCGCGGCATCCGGCGCGTGATCAATGATCTCCGGCCCGCTCTCCTCGATGACCTCGGCCTCGTCCCCGCCATTCGCTCGCTCGCGACCGACGTCGCCGAGCGGAGTCGACTGGCGCTGACCACGCACCTCGACGAGGTGCGCACCCGCCCTACCCCCGACGCTGAACTGGCGCTCTTCCGCGCCGCGCAGGAGGCCCTGGCCAACGTGGTGCGACACGCCCAGGCCACCAACGTCACCATCAGGTTGGGCCAGATCGGGAGCCGCCTGCGGCTGACGGTCGCCGATGACGGCCGCGGCTTGGCGCGCGACACTGACCTCGCCGCCTTCGAACGCGCCGGCCACCTTGGCCTCGCCGGGATGCGCGAGCGGATCACCGCCCTGGGTGGCAGTGTGCAGGT
>JBBRGR010000325.1:0-3332 GCA_038223815.1 Gemmatimonadales bacterium | reverse complement strand
TGAAGTCCACCCGGCAGGAGCTCGAGCGCGCCCACCAGGTGCTCGAGTACTCCGGCCGCTACTCGATCCCGGCCGATCTCTCGGCCGCGATCTATGACAACGCCGTCGCCGTCGGAATTCACCCCGGCCTCGGCTTCGAGTTGGTGCGCCTCGAGAGTGGCTTCAAGACGACCGCCCAGAGTACCCAGGCGGCGGTCGGCCTGACCCAGCTCCAGCTCCGGACAGCGCGCGGTTATGACCCGTTGTTGAATCACAGTGACCTGATGCACCGCGACACCAATCTGCGGATCGGATTCCGCTACCTCAAGGATCTGTTGAAGCGCTTCGACAATGACATGGCGTTGGCCCTCGAGGCTTACAACAAGGGTCCGACACTCGTCGCCGCACAGCAGGAGATGGGCGAAGAAGTGCTCGGGAAGTATTCCAACGCCGTGATGCGGGCGACCAAGAAGAAGAGCTGATCGCCCACGCGTCAGCACGAAGGACAACGGGCCGGCCTCTCCACGAGCAGCCGGCCCGTTGTGCATCCTGCGCCGTGCACCAGCGGCTTACGGCACCCGCAGCTTCTGGCCAACCTGGATCTTTCCCTTGCTTCGAAGGCCATTCACCCGCAGCAACGCGGACTGGGACACGCCCAATCGGGTGGCGATGCCGCCGACCGTCTCGCCAGCACGCACGACATGCGTCCGGGAGACGGGACGCGCCTTGGACGTGGACTTGGCAGCGGTGGACTTGGCAGCGGTGGACTTGGCCGTGGCAGTCGCCGCGCTCGAACGAGTCGCCGTCGACGCGCTGGTGCGGCGAATCGTCAGCTTCTGCCCGGCGCGAATCGTCCCCTTCGAGGAGAGGCGATTCGCACTGCGCAACGCACTGACCGACACACCATAGCGATTGGCGATCCCGCCAAGCGTTTCCCCCGAGCGCACAATGTGGGTGCGGGAGGTGGTGCTCGCGGTGACGACCGGCTCCGGGGCGCGAAGCGCCGACGCTGGCAGGGTGCGCGACACCGGTATCAGCAGCGTTGCCCCACTCTTCACCCGTGCCGTCCGCGAGAGCCGGTTGGTGGAACGGATGACCTCGGGGGTCAGGCCGTACCTCCTGGCCACCGAGGTCACGGTCTCCCCCGACTTGACGCGGTGGGTGGTCACGGCCAGCCGATCCGCCTCGGGGACCTCGGCGTAGCGCGCCAACACCGTCTCGGAGGTACCGGCCGGGACGCGCACGGCGTACCGGGCCCCCGGGGGCGTGACCAGCCGGAGCAGGTGCGGATTCAGTTCGCGCAGCGCCTCCACCGTCGTGTCCGCGAGGCGTGCCACGAGGTCGAGACCCGTACCACCCGCGAGTACCACCGAGTCGAGCGAGAAGGGCTCGACCTCCGGCGACGTCTGGAATCCGTAGCGCTCGGGAGACTTGGCAATGAGCGCCGCGGCAATGAGCTTCGGCACGTAATCACGGGTCTCCTGCACGATCAGGCGCGTGTCGGCGAGCGAGAAGAAGGCGTCGTCGCTGCTCAGGTCGAGCGGCTCATCCCCCTGCCCCATCGTCGCGCCCATCCGATCCAGAGACCGGCCGACCTTGCCGGCGCCCGCATTGTAGGCGGCCGCGGCGAGGTAATACGACCCGAATCGCTCGGTGAGGTCGCGGAGGTGGCGCGCGGCCGCATCAGTCGCCTTGATCGGATCGCGACGCTCATCGACCCAGCCATCGATCCGGAGCCCGTAGCCCTTGCCGGTCGCGGGCATGAACTGCCACATCCCGACCGCCTTGGCGCTGCTCACGGCCACGGTCGAGAAACCCGACTCGATCAGGGCCAGATAGACGAGATCGCCGGGCAGGTCGCGCTCGCCCAGCCGCTGGCGGATGTTGGCCTCATAGCGGACCATCCGATCGAGCCAGATCTGGAAGCGCTCGTGCGACCGCCCACTGAAGTAGTCCACGTAGTACTGCACCCGCGGATGCTCGGCATACGCCGCGACGTTGAGGTCGAAGGTCGGTGCGTCGAGAATCAGTTCGGGGAGTGAATCCAGCGAGGAGCCCTGCAACGAGTCGAGCGCGGCAGCGTCAGCGATCGAGTCCCGCGCGACCTGCACATCCCGCCGCGGCGGTGGCGTCGGGGCGGTGAGCGCCTGATCCACCACTGGCGAGGAGACCGTCGTGGCCCCCGAGGTGGGCGCCGATGCGGGACTGCTCGTCGGGCGCGTCTCCACGGTCATGCGATTGCATCCGGTGGCCACGATCGCGACAACGACGAGAAGGGCATGGCGCATCAAGCATTCTCCGGCGAGAGGTCGATCAGGCAAAGCTACGGCGAGGAACGAGCCCCGACAACCATGAGCATCGGGCGCGCAGCCCCATCCTGAATATGACGCACGGCCCGGTCGATCGGTTGCGTTGCAGTACGGGACTCAGGCGCGGACCAGTGCCGCAAAGGCCTCCTGCAGCCGCTGGGTGGTCGGCCCGGGCCACGCCGTGCCAATCTGGCGGCCATCGACAGTACGGATGGCAATCAACTCGCTTGCCGTGCCGGTGAAGAATGCCTCATCGGCAGTATACACGTCATAGCGATTGAGCATCGTCTCCTGCACGGTGAGCCCCATGCCGTGCGCGAGCTCGAGTACGGCATCGCGGGTCACGCCCTGAAGGATGCCGGCCCACGGCGGCGTGGTCTTGAGAATCCCCTTCTTGACGATGAAGAGATTCTGCCCCGATCCCTCGGCGACCGTTCCCCCGGACTCCAGCATCAGGACTTCGTCAGCACCAGCGTTGATCCCTTCCAGCTTCGCCATGATGTGCGCGAGGTAGTTCAGCGACTTGATCCTCGGCGAGAGCGCCTCACGCTGCGGAATCGGCGTGCCCGCCGTGACCACGGTCAACCCGCGCGCCACCACGTCAGCCTTGAAGAGCTTGATCGTGTCGACGATCAGAATGACGGTCGGCTTGGGGCAGTTGCGAGGATCGAGGCCGAGGTCGCCGACGCCGCGCGTGACGATGTGACGGAGGTAGGCGTTGCCGATGCCGGAGCGCTGCACGGCCTCCTCGGTCATCGTGGTCATCTCCTCGATCGACATCGGGATCGTGAGGGCGATCGCCTTGGCTGAATCATAGAGGCGCTCCAGATGCTCCGGCAGCCGGAAGATCTTCCCGTCGTACGCCCGGATCCCCTCGAAGACGCCATCGCCGTAGAGCAGGCCGTGATCGAAGACCGAGACCTTGGCACTGTCGCGATCGAAGTACTCGCCGTCCATCCAGATCGTGGTGGGCATCGAAAGGGGGTCGCCTGGGAGGAAGTGGAGAGTGAACGGTGAACGGTGAACCGGGGACCGAATACCGAG
>JBBRGR010000324.1:0-3332 GCA_038223815.1 Gemmatimonadales bacterium | reverse complement strand
GTCGCTCAGGTCCAGTGGGCCGGTCACTTCGAAGAGGTCCGCCTCGCTCAGCGGCAATCCCTCGCCGGCGTCCGCCTCATTCAATTCCTCGAGCAGCAGCGTCCGGATCGGCTGCGGCATCGACTTGTGCACCTCGAGGCGCACCACTTCGCCGAACTTTCGGTTGCGTACTTCTTCCTGGATCAGCTCGAGCAGGTCGTCCGCCTCGTCACTGTCGTCGCCCATCTCGAGCTTGAGGTCGGTGTTGCGGGTCACCCGGAAGAGATGCCAGCTCACGATCGGCACACCCGGAAAGAGCGTGGCGAGATGCGCGCCAATCAGGTACTCGAGCGGGAGGAACTCGTTGGCCCGCGTGAGCGGCACCCAGCGCGGCAGCAACCGGGGCACTTTCACCCGGGCGAAACGCTCCACGCCATCACTCCCTTCGAGCGAGACCGCCAGCGAGAGCGACAGATTGGAAATGTGCGGGAACGGATGCCCCGGATCCACCGCGAGCGGCGTGAGCACCGGGAAGACGTGCGAATGGAAGTACCCCGTGAGGTGCGCCTGTTCCTCGACCGGCAGGTCATCGAAGCGCTCATGCAGCCGGATGCCGTGCGCCGCCAGCGCGGGCGCGAGCTCCTGCACCAGACAGCGCGACTGCTGCTCGAGCATCCCCTGCACGGTCTGGCGAATCGCGTCGAGCTGCGTCATCGGCGCCATCCGGTCGGCGGCGTTCTCGCTGACCTTCGCAAGCACCTGCTCGCGCAGACCCGCCACCCGCACCTGAAAGAACTCGTCGAGGTTGCTCGCGAAGATCGAGAGGAACTTCACCCGCTCCAGCAACGGCGTGCGAGGGTCGAGCGCTTCATGCAACACGCGGCGGTTGAACTCGAGCCAGGAGAGCTCGCGGTTCAGGTAGAGCGCTGGGTCGCGGAGATTCGGACCGGGCTGGGTCGGCGGGAAGGGAGTCGTCGCAGTCATGAGTCTTGCATCACCGAGAGGCGATGACACCTCCACCAAGGACGCGCTGGTCGGCACTGTAGAGCACGCCCGATTGCCCGGGTGCGATGGCCCGCACCGGCACCTCGAGGTCGAGCGTGAGCGCATCGCCCGCGATGGTGCGCACCACCGCCGGCACCGCCTCGGCGCGGTACCGCAACTGTGCCCAGCAGCGATCCCCGGGACCCAGTGGGTCGGCGAGCCAGTTCAGTTCCTCGAGCGTCACGGCATGTCCGAGAAGCTCGTTGGCCTCGCCCACCACGACCTCGCGCGTGTCGGGGCGGATGCCGACCACATACAGCGGCAGCGACCGGCCGCCCGGCAGTCCACGCCGCTGGCCGATGGTATAGCGCGCGAAGCCATCGTGCTCGCCCACCACCTCGCCGGTCGCCGTGACCAGCGCACCCGGTTGCAGCGCCGGCGCATCGGCGGGGAGGCGCTGTTCGAGCAGCCCGACGTAATTGTCATCGGGAACGAAACAGATCTCGACGCTTTCGGGATTGTCGGCGGTCTCAAGCTGCAGTGCCCGCGCACGGGCCCGCGTCTCGGCCTTGGTGAGCTCGCCGACCGGCGTGAGCATCCGGGCCACCACGGCCTTGTCGATCCCCCAGAGGAAATAGCTCTGATCCTTGCTCCGGTCGGTGCCGCGATAGAGTGCGCCACCACGCGCGTTGGCATAGTGGCCCGTGGCGATGGCATCACAGCCGAGGGAGTCGGCGTGGGCAAGGAGATCGCGAAACTTGGTGAACGAGTTGCAGCGGACGCAGGGAATGGGCGTGCGGCCGCGCGCGTACTCGTCGACGAAGTTGTCGATTACCCGCTCGGAGAAGCGATCCTCGAGATTCAGGACGTAGTGCGGGATGCCGAGGCGGTGGGCCACGGCGCGCGCGTCGTTGATCGAAGCGAGGGAGCAGCACGGACGATCGGGGACGTCGTCGCCGTAGCAGAAGAGCTTCATGGTCGCACCAATGACCTCGTGGCCCTGCTCGACGAGCAGTGCCGCGGCCAGGGACGAATCCACCCCGCCGCTCATGGCGACGAGGACCTTCTGCGCGCTAGCCACGGCCGAGGGCAGCTCCCAAGCGTCGCACACGCTGCACCACGCCCGGGAGGACCTCGACGGCACGATCCACGTCGGCCGCGGTGGATGCGTGACCCAGCGAGAAGCGCAGCGTACCGAGGGCAAGGCCGCGTTCCACACCCATCGCCGTCAGCACATGCGAGGGCTCCACGGCGCCCGTCGAGCACGCCGACCCGCCCGAACACGCGACCCCCGCCAAGTCGAGGTGCATCAGCATCGCCTCGGCTTCGGCACCAGGAATCGCGATCGAGAGGACGTGCGGCGCGCGTTCGACGCCCGCCGCATGCACTACCAGATCCGGAATGCCGACCTGCAGCCGTTCCGCGAGATTGTCGCGCAGCGCCCGGACATGGGCCACGTGCGCATCGAGCTCCTGACGCGCCAGCAGCGCAGCGCGCCCGAGCGCGACCGCGCCCGCGACGTTCTCGGTACCCGGACGGATCCCGTACTGCTGACCGCCACCGTGAATGAGGCATTCCACGATGTGACGATCGCGCACGATCAAGGCGCCGATCCCCTTGGGGGCGCCGAGCTTGTGCCCGGAGATGGAGAGGAGGGAACAGCCTGCCGCGTCGAGATCGATCGCGAGTTTGCCGAAGGACTGCACGGCATCGGAGTGGAGTGGCACCCCCGCTGCCCGACATCGCGCACCGATGTCGGTCATTGGCTGCACGGTCCCGACTTCATTGTTGACCCACATCACCGAGACGATCGCGGGGTGATCGGCGAGTGCGGCGTCCAGGGCAACGAGGCGGACACGTCCGTTGCCATCCACCGGGAGGATTGTCTCGCGTCCGCCCATGCGGACCACTGCATGCGCTGCCGCGAGGACTGCCTTGTGTTCGATCGCGGTCGTGACCACATGCGGGGTGCGACCGGCATGCAAGGCGGCCATCGCCGCGCCAAGCACCGCGAGGTTGTCGGCTTCAGTGCCACCCGACGTGAAGATCACCTGATTCGGTTCGACGCCGAGTGCCTCACCGACCTCGCGCTTCGCCTGCTCGAGGCCGGCCTTGGCGGCTCGCCCGAAGCGGTGCGATGAGGAGGGATTCCCCCAGGCTGTCGAAAAAAAGGGGAGCATGGCCTCGAGCACCTCGGGGCGCACAGGCGTGGTGGCGGCGTGGTCGAAGTAGACAGGTTCCATGCGCCCAAATCTAGTCGGGACAATGACAAATTCTTCGTTTTCGTAATATTGCACCAGCGCCAATGCCGCAGGTTTGATCGGCTGATTTTGGGCAATGCGCTGAATTTCGCGCAGCCCCTTGCGCAT
>JBBRGR010000323.1:0-3348 GCA_038223815.1 Gemmatimonadales bacterium | reverse complement strand
GCGACGAGGCCGCGATGCTCACGGGGTCGCTGGGGATGCTTCCGAGCGCCTCGATCGACGCGCACGGCACCGCGCTCACGCCCGAGGTGCTCGACGCATGCTCGAAGGCCGACGCCGTGCTGCTCGCCGCTGTCGGCGGTCCGAAATGGGACACGACCGACCCGGATGCGCCCCGCCCCGAGCAGGGGCTGCTCGGACTGCGCAAGGGACTCGGCCTGTACGCGAACCTGCGACCGGTCCGGCCCGCGAACGCGCTGCTCGACTCGAGCCCGCTGAAACGCGACCGGATCGAGGGCACCGACCTGCTCGTGGTGCGCGAGCTCACCGGGGGGATCTACTTCGGCGACCGCGGCCGCAATGGTGACTCCGCGTACGACACCTGCGTCTATTCGGCGCTGGAGATCGAGCGGATTGCCGAGGTCGGCTTCCGGTTCGCGCGCCGCAAGGTGACGAGCGTCGACAAGGCGAACATCCTCGAGACGTCGCGGCTGTGGCGTGAGGTGGTCGGGCAGGTGGCGGCGAAGCACCCGGACACCGAGCTCGACCACCTGCTGGTCGACAACGCGGCGATGCAGCTCGTGTCCAGGCCGGCGAGCTTCGACGTGATCCTCACCGAAAACATGTTCGGCGACATCCTCAGCGACGAGGCTGCGATGCTCACCGGCTCGATCGGGATGCTGCCGAGCGCGTCGGTGGGGGAGGAGGGGACCCCCGGCCTGTTCGAGCCCGTGCACGGTTCCGCGCCCGACATCACCGGCGCCGGGACCGCAAACCCGCTCGCCATGTTCGGGTCGGTGGCGATGATGCTGCGCTACGGATTGGGTCGTCAGGACGAGGCCGCCGCCGTAGAATCGGCAGTGGATCGCTCTCTCGAGGAGGGACTCCGCACAGCGGACCTCGGCGGCGATGCCACCACGGAGCAGGCCACCCGGGCCGTGCTCGCCAAACTCGAACAGGCAAGGAGTACGCATTGAGCACCGCGGACCTCATCTGGATGAACGGGGAGTTCGTCGCATGGGAGGACGCGAAGGTGCACGTGCTCACGCACTGCATGCACTACGGCACGGGCGTGTTCGAGGGCATCCGCGCCTACGACACCGAGGTGGGCACCGCGATCTTCCGCCACCACGACCACCTCGCCCGGCTCGAGAACTCGTCGAAGCTCTACTACATGGACATCCCGTACTCGCGGGAGGCACTGCGCGAGGCGACGCACGAGCTGATCGCGCGCAACGGGCTCAAGTCCTGCTACATCCGGCCGCTCGTCTACCGCGGTCACGGGCCGATGGGGCTGAACCCCCTGGACAACCCCGTCGAGGTGTCGATCGCGGTGTGGGAATGGGGCGCCTACCTGGGCGACGACGCCAAGGTGACGGGCGTGCGCGCGCGTACGAGCTCGTGGCGACGGATCTCGCCCGACTCGCTGATCCCGCAGGCGAAGGCGTCCGGCCAGTACCTGAACAGCGTGCTCGCGAAGATCGAGGCCACGAAGTCCGGGTACGAGGAGGCGATCCTGCTCGACGATCACGGCCGTGTCTGTGAGGGCACCGGCGAGAACGTGTTCGTGGTGAACGACGGCGTGATCGTCACCCCGCCCCAGACTGCCTCGATCCTCGACGGCATCAACCGCAAGTCCGTGATCGAGATCGCCCGCGACCTCGGCTACGAGGTGATCGAGCGCGACGTCGCTCGTGCTGAGTTGGCTTTGGCCGACGAGGTCTTCCTCACGGGCACCGCCGCCGAGCTGACCCCGATGCGCTCGATCGACGACATCGACATCGGCTCCGGAACCCGCGGCGAGGTGACGGCCGCGGTCCAGAAGGTCTTCGAGGACGCCCTCCACGGCCGCGTGGAGCGCTACCGCGAGTGGCTAGACGTAGTGAAGGTGCCCGCGCGGACGTAGACGGCGCAGGGGATTTGCCCCGCCGCACGCCGAATACAGTGGGAGTCATGCAGGTTCAGATCTACGACACCACCCTCCGCGACGGCATGCAGGGAGAGGGCATGTCGCTCTCCGCCGAGGAGAAGCTGCGCGTCGCGCACGCCCTCGACGACCTCGGCGTGCACCTGATCGAGGCCGGCTTCCCGAGCTCGAACCCCAAGGAGGAGGCGGTCTTCGATCTCCTCAGCCGGGAGCACTTCGAGCACGCCGAGATCGCTGCCTTCGGGATGACCCGGCGGAGGGACACCACCGCGCACAACGACCCCGCGCTGAGACTGCTCGCCGACTCGTTCGCGCCGGTCACCACGCTCGTCGGCAAGACCTGGCGGCTCCACCTCGAGAAGGTCACCAAAGTCGACCCCGAGGAGAACCTGCGCATGATCGCCGACTCGGTCGCCTTCCTTCGCGACCAGGGCAAGCGCGTGGTCTACGACGCCGAGCTCTTCTTCGACGCCTTCCGCGAGGATCCGGCCTACGCGCTCCAGTGCCTCAAGGCGGCAACAGAGGCCGGCGCCGAGACCGTCGCCCTCTGCGACACGAACGGGTCGAGTCTCCCCGGCCAGATCGCAGCGGCCACGGCATCGGTGGTCACGGAACTCGGCGAGCACGCGCAAGTCGGGATCCACACCCACGACGACGCCGGCTGCGGCGCCGCCAACGCGATCGTCGCGGTCGAGGCCGGCGCGCGCCAGGTCCAGGGCACCCTGAATGGCTACGGCGAGCGCTGCGGCAACGCGAACCTCGTCACGATCATCCCCGCGCTCCAGCTGAAGCTCGGCTTCGACTGCCTCCCGCAGGGCACCATGCCAAGCCTCAGGGAGATTGCGCACCTGATCGACGAGATCGCCAACGTCAACCCGAACCCGAACGCACCGTACGTGGGCAAGAACGCGTTCGCGCACAAGGGCGGCATGCACGTGGCCGGCGTTCGGGAGGACGCGCGAACGTTCGAGCACATCGACCCCGCGCTCGTGGGGAACGACCGCGAGCTGCTGATCTCCGAGCTGTCCGGCAAAGGCACCGTGCAATCCCGCGCCTCGGAGAGCGGGCTCCACCTCGACGCATCCACGGCGGCCAAGGTGGTCGAGCAGGTCAAGCGGCTCGAGCACGAGGGCTACCAGTTCGAGGCTGCCGACGGTTCGTTCGACCTCCTGATCCGGCGGGCGAGCGGAGGCTGGGAGCCGCTGTTCACGCTGGAGGCCTGGCGCGTGATCGGCGAGAAGCGCGAGGACGGCAAGGTGCAGACCGAGGCAACCATCACGATGTGGGTGAAGGGCGAGCCATACCTACGCACGGCGGAGGGCAACGGCCCCGTGCACGCGCTCGACGCCGCGCTCAGAAGCGCTATCGGCGAGACCTATCCGCACCTGCGCGACATCGAGCTCGTGAACTTCAAGGTGCGCATC
>JBBRGR010000322.1:0-3354 GCA_038223815.1 Gemmatimonadales bacterium | reverse complement strand
CGTGCCAGCGCGGGCTGCTTCCAGCGGGTCCCCGGCATCGGCTCGCGCCCGTCGACGAGGAATTGCGCCGCCGAGGCGGGATACTGCGCCAGACGGGCGACGTGACCGCGAATCGAGCGCGAGCGGTAGTCATCGATGAGGAAGCCGTCGCGGGCGAGGGCAATTGCTGGCGCCAGCAGGCGCCTGAGCGGGAGGCGACCGTACTGGCGATGGGCTTCGAGCATGCCGGCGACCGAGCCCGGGACGCCGGCGGCAAGGTGCCCGTAGATGCTGCGATCCGAGGGCTCGCCCTTCTCGTCGAGGTACATGTCACGCGTGGCGGCAGCGGGCGCCGTCTCCCGATAGTCGAGGGTCCGCACCGTGCCGTCGGCGAGGCGGATGACCATGAAGCCGCCTCCACCGATGTTGCCCGCCTCGGGGTGCGTCACGGCCAGGGCGAACCCGACCGCCACCGCCGCATCCACCGCATTGCCGCCCGCTTGCATGATGTCGCGCCCGACGTCGCTGGCGATCGGCGAGCCGGAGGTGACCATCGCCCTCGGCGACTCGAGCACGCGAGCCCGCCCCGTGTGCTTCCACGTGGCGGGGAGCACGGAGCCCTGCTGCGCCACCACGCTGGCGACCGGGAGGAGGAGCGCGAGGGCGACAACGCGCCACGCGGCACGGAGCGGAGGATGCACGGAAACCTCGGGGAGGAATCGGGATGTGGAGTTGTAGCGCTCTGGGGCTGGTCGTAACTTAAGGCGTCGAGCGCCCCTCCGCACTCATCCAGGTCCCGTCATGGTCCCCCCACTTCGCAGCACCGAGCGACGCAATCCCCGCTCGGCGGATCTCGATCTCCTCGAGCCTCGTGCCTTGGTGGAGCGGTTCGTCGCCGAGGACGCGCGCGTGCCCCACGCGGTGGCGGCCGCCACCGCGCAGATCGCCGCGGCGCTCGCCCTCGTCGAGGCGGCCTTTCGCAGCGGCGGTCGCCTGATCTATGTGGGCGCCGGCACCTCCGGCCGACTCGGTGTGCTCGACGCCTCCGAGTGTCCGCCGACATTCGGCACCCCGCCCGAGCTGGTGCAGGGGATCATCGCGGGTGGCGCCGACGCGCTCGTGCGCTCGATGGAGGGGGCGGAGGACGACCCAGCCGCGGGGGCCGCCGCCATCGACGCGCGTGCAGTCCATTCGGGCGATGTGGTGCTGGGCATCGCCGCGAGCGGCACGACGCCGTTTGTGCATGGGGCGCTCCAGCGCGCGGCGGCGCGCGGCGCACGGACCGTCTTCTTCAGTTGCGCGGAACCGCCCGCCACGATGGTCGCGCTCTGTGATGGGGTGATTCACGTCGACGTGGGGCCGGAACTCGTGACCGGCTCCACCCGACTCAAGGCCGGCACCGCAACCAAGCTGGTGCTCAACATGCTCACCACCGGCGCGCTGGTCCGGATCGGCAAGACGTGGGGCAATTTGATGGTCGATGTGCAGGCGACCAACGCAAAGTTGGCCGATCGGGGCGAGCGCATCGTGATGGAGGCGGTGGGGGTACCCCGGGATGTTGCGCACGAGGCAATCCGTGCGGCGGGAGGGCGCGTTCGCACCGCGATCGTGATGCTCCACGAGCAACTCGACCCGGAGGCGGCCGAGGCACGGCTCGCGGCGGTGGATCGCCGCCTCCGGGCGATCATGGGTGACCCACCACCGGTACCGGAGGACGGATGAGCGAAGCACCCATGCTGGTCGTTGGGCTGATGTCGGGGACCTCGCTCGACGGCGTCGATGCCGCCCTCGTGCGGATCGCCGGGCCGACGCAGGTCGAGCTGCTCGGCTTTGCCCATCGGGCGTACGGTCCTGGCGAGCGTGTGCAGATCGAGGCCGTGCTCGCGGGCGCCCCGGTCGCCGAGATGGCTCACCTGCATGTGGCCCTCGCCGAGTGGGCCGCGGAGGCCGTCGAGGCCGTGCTGGCCGCGACGCACATCCGTGCGGACACGCTCGCGGCGATCGTCTTTCCCGGGCAGACACTCTGGCATGAGCCTCCGCGCGTGACATGGCAACTCGGCGAGCCGGCGATCCTCGCCGAGCGCTTCGGCGTCCGGGTGATCTCCAGTCTGCGCGCGCGGGACGTCGCCGCCGGTGGCCAGGGCGCCCCGCTGGTCCCGATGGCCGATGCGCTGCTCTTCGCCGCACCGGATCATCCCCGCCTGCTGCTCAATCTGGGCGGGATGGCCAACGTCAGCTGGGTGCCACCCCGTGGTGGGCTCGACGACGTGGTGGGCGCGGACACCGGCCCCGGGATGGCGCTCATTGACGCGTTGGCGCGTCACGTCGCCCCGGGCCTGCCCTTCGATGTCGATGGCACGCTCGCCACCGCAGGCACGGTGGATGTCGAACTGCTCGCCGAGCTGCTGGCCGACCCGTTCTTTGCGGAGCCGCCGCCCAGGAGCACCGGGCGGGAGCGCTTCGGTGCGGAGTACGCAGCCCGGATTGCGGCGCGCTGCCCCGGCGTGGATGGCATTCGCACCGCGGTGGAGTTGACGGTGCAGAGTGTGGTGAAGTGCTGCGACCGGTTCCTGCCCAGCGCGAGGGAAGTCGCGGTCGCAGGGGGTGGCAGCCGACATCCGGTGGTCATGGCGCGATTGCGGGAGGAGCTTGCCGCCCGGGGCATGGCGCTGCAGCGGTTTGACGAGCTCTACTTCGCCTCCGAGGCGAAGGAGGCCGTGGCCTTCGCCTTGCTGGGGTGGCTCACGATCCACGGACAACCAGGGAATCTTCCGGCCGTCACCGGCGCAGCGGGCCCGCGGGTCCTCGGCTGCATCACGCCGCCATGACGGGAACGACCTCAGCCGAAGCGCAGCGCCAGAGCAAAGGCGGCGATCGCGAGGGCGATCGCGATCAGGATCGGGGTGGTCGCCGAGCGGTGCGGTGGCGGGGTCGGGAACGACTCGGGACGGCCCGTGGCGGGAAAGGCCGCGGTCGGCTGGAGGGCAGGGCGTTCGTCCGTGGTGAGGAACTCGTGATACCCCGGCTCGATGTCGCTCGCCGAGGGAAGGCCGTCCCCATCGAAACGGACGGCGACCACCGTGATGTTGTCCGGGCCGCCGCGCGCGTTCGCCAGGGCGACCAGGTGCGAGCAGAGGCGTTCGATGTCGGGCTCGGTGCGCACCGCGTCGGCGATCTCGTCGCGGCGCACCATCGTCGAGAGCCCATCGCTGCAGATGATCAGCACGTCTCCCTGCTGAAGCGACTGCCACGAGACGTCCACGCGGACATCGGAGTCGGGGCCGAGGGCCTGCAGGATGATGTTCCGCCGCTCGCTCGCCTCGGCCTCCTCCTCGGTGAGTTCACCGACCTCGACGAGGCGCTGCGTCAGCGACT
>JBBRGR010000321.1:0-3357 GCA_038223815.1 Gemmatimonadales bacterium | reverse complement strand
CTCCGCCTCTTCGCGGCGGCCGGCGGCCGGATCGCGACCGGCACCGATGCCTCGAACCAGCTTCTGGTCCCCGGTGCTGGCGTACATCTCGAGATGGAATTGCTGGTGCAGGCCGGGCTGACGCCGCTCGAGGCGTTGCGCGCCGCCACGCTCAGCGGCGCCCAGCTCCTTCGCGCCGAGCATCTCGGTCGCCTTCGTCCCGGGGCCGCCGCCGATCTCGTCGTCCTGGGCGGGAACCCGCTGCTCGAAATCCGCAACACGCGGCAGATCGTGCGGGTGATGAGTCGGGGGGAGTGGGTGGACCGCGGACCGTGAACCGAGGACCGAGAATCGTGAACCGAGGCCTGTGACGCCGATGCGCCGCTATATTCACGTCTGCGACTGAAGCCCCTCGGTTCTCCGTCCTCGGTCCCCGGTTTTCGTATGGCCTCCTTCCGCTGGACCCCCGATCGCATGGAGCAGCTGGAGCACGCCGTGCTCCGGCGGAAGCGCGTGCTGTTGCGGCGTCGCGGCAATGAGTACGTGGTGGTCGCTTCCGCGCTGACCACGTCGCGCGGTCGGGAGGCGCTGGCCGGCTACCTCGCCATGACGGGGGACGACATGCTCTTCATCCTCAACGACCTTGACCATTTCCAGGTGATCGACCCCTGACCAAGTCTTCGCTTCCCATTGCGGTCGTGCACCTCGACGAGAGTTGTCTCGGCAACGGCAAGCCCGGTGACAACCCCGGGGGCGCTGGTGGCCTCGTCGAAATCCGGACCGCGACCGGCGTGCAACGCCGCGAGTTCTTCCTGCATTCGTCCTCGACGACCAACAATCGCATGGCCCTCGCCGGCGCGATCGCCGCGCTGCAATTGCTGGGGCAGAAGAAGAACCGGCTGCGTCTCCTGATCATTTCGGACAGCGAATATCTGGTGAAGGGGATCCGTGAATGGGCGCCGCAGTGGAAGGCGCGCGGCTGGGTCCGGAAGGGGGGTGGGATCGAGAATCTCGAGCTCTGGCGCGCCCTCTGGCAGTCGCTCGATCTGCATGAGGTCCAGTTCATCTGGGTGCGCGGTCACGCCGGCCACCCGAAGAACGAGTACGCCAACGATCTCGCGATCCAGGCCGCGACCCAGCAGGTGACGTCGGCCGGCATCACCGACTCCGGCTACGAGGCCTGGTTGGAGGCGAAGCGGGCCGTCCGCCTGTTCGCGGGCTACGACCCCGACGCCGCCTTCGCCGCGCTGGAAGCACGCCTTGCTGCCGGCGAACGCTTTCCGATCAGGGAGGAAGGATGACCGACCTCGAGCGCTTGGCCGCTGCCCTGCTGGCGCAGTGGCGCAGCGAAGGGGGACCGGTGGACGGGCCCATCGCGGTCGGCTCCATTCTCGACCGGACGATGCCCTATCGTGTCGCGCGTCGGCTGCTCGGCATTGACGGGAGCGAGGACTACGAAGCGCTGATGCTGCGCCTCATCGCGGAGGAGGAGGGATTGGTCCGCACCGAACCGGCGGATGCCGCCGAGATGGCGCGCGGGACCATGGCCGCGAAGCTGCCCGACCTCGATGTCCTGCAGCTCCTCCGCTCGGCCACCCTCACCGTCGACGCCGAGGTGGTCGCGCGGCTTGACGGCGTCCTCGCGATGCGGCCGCCTGTCGCAACCGAGCCATCGCCATGGGCACCGCCAGGCGCCGCGCCGGCGGTCGAGACCCCAGTCACGCCGATTCGCGGCGTGGCGGCGGTTCCGGACCACACGGCGGTGGCGACGCCGCGGATGCCCGACGGTCCGCCACCGGAGTTCGTTACCCAGGTCCGCTTCGATGCCCCCCCGGCGCATTGCTGGAGCTGCAGCATGGCCCTCCCGACCGGTCGGACCGTGAAGTTCTGCCCGCAATGCGGCGCCGATCAGCGCGAACCGGCCTGCCCGGCGTGCGGCGTGCACGTCGAGCGGGGGTGGCGGCACTGTCCGGACTGCGGGGAGCGACTCCCATCCGGGGAGGGTGCGACCGCCAGATGACCGACCTCGTCTTTCTCTCGGCTGTCCGCACCGGATTCGGTTCCTTCGGCGGGACGCTCAAGGATCACTCGGCCACCGACCTCGGCGTGCTCGCGGCCGAGGCCGCGCTGGCGCGCGCGGGCCTGCCGCCCGCCCTGGTGGACCATGTCATCGTCGGCAACGCGATGCAGACCTCGCGCGACGCGATGTACTGCGCCCGCCATGTAGCGCTCCGATCGGGTCTCGCGATCGAGACCCCTGCCGTCACGGTGAATCGCCTCTGCGGTTCCGGCTTCGAGGCGGTGGTGCAGGGCGCCCATCGGCTGCTGCTCCATGAGGCGACCGCCGTCCTCGTCGGTGGCACCGAGTCGATGAGCCAGGCGCCGCACGTCGTGCGCGGCGCGCGGTGGGGCCTCAAGTTCGGGCCCTCACCACTGCTTGAGGACTCGCTCTTTGAAGGACTGCGCGATTCGTACGGCGGCTGCGCCATGGCCGATACCGCGGAGCACCTTGCCGAACGCTACGGCATCAGCCGCGCGGCGTGCGAGGCGTGGGCGCTGATCTCGCAGCAGCGTGCGGCGGCAGCATGGGCTGATGGGGTCTTCGCGGACGAAGTGGTCCCGGTCCCGATTCGGGATCGCAAGACCAAGTCGGACGTGCCCTGGGCACGTGACGAGCACATTCGTGCCGAGGTGACGGCTGAGGGACTCGCGAAGCTGCCGCCGGTCACGCGCTCTGGCGGCACGGTGACGGCGGGGACGGCCTCCGGGATCAACGATGGGGCGGCCATGCTGGTCCTGACCACGGCGGAGACTGCGGCGCGCGAGGGGGCCATGCCGCTCGGGCGCCTCGTCGCGTGGGGCGTCGCCGGGGTGCCCCCCGAGATCATGGGGATCGGCCCGGTGCCGGCCGCGCGCCAGGCCTTGCAGCGTGCGGGGATGACGATGGCCCGGATGGATCTGGTCGAGATCAATGAAGCCTTTGCGGCGCAGTACCTCGCCGTCGCCCGCGACCTGGAGCTCGATCCCGCGACGACCAACGTGCACGGCGGTGCGATCGCGATCGGGCATCCGCTCGGGGCGAGTGGCGCTCGCATCACGGCGCATCTGCTGCATGCCCTCCGCGCGCAGGGCGGCGGCATCGGTCTGGGCGCCGCCTGCATCGGCGGCGGGCAGGGGATCGCGGTGATCGTCGAAGCGTTCACACCCTGATGGCGATCGAGCCCCGCCTCCCCGCGCGTGTGGATCGCGCCACCTTCGACCGCGTGCTGCAGCGCGCGGCGGAGCTGCAGGCCGCCGCGCGCGACATCGGCGACGGCCTGACCGAAGAGGAAGTGCTCGCGCTCGGCACCGAAGTCGGCATCTCGCCGCAACTGCTCA
>JBBRGR010000320.1:0-3362 GCA_038223815.1 Gemmatimonadales bacterium | reverse complement strand
GGAGCCCGCGCAGTATCTCGCGCCACGCATCGTCGTCATCCAGGATCTGGCGAATCGTGTGCAGCATGTTGCCGCCCTTCGGGTACATGTCGCCCGAGCCCTGCGCCTTCACGCCGCGCGCGGGAATGATCGGGGTGTCGTTGCGGATGCCGCTCCGCGTGCCGATCACGTACGCCGCCCCCGCCTCCTTCCCCTGCTGGCACTCGGTGTAGAGCCCCTCGGCATAATTCGCGAATGACTCGTGCACCCACATGTCAGCCCTGTCCTGCGCCGTGATGTTGTTGGCAAACCACTCATGTGCGCTCTCGTGGATCGTGATGAAGTCCCACGAGAGTCCGAGGCCCGTGCCGGAAAGGTCGCGCCCGCGATAGCCGTTCTTGAAGCCGTTGCCAGAGGCGACGGCACTCTGGTGCTCCATGCCAAGGTGCGGCGCCTCGACCAGCTTGAAGCCGTCCGCGTACCACGGATAGGGGCCGAACCAGTGTTCGAAGCAGGCGAGCATCGATCGCGCCTGCTGCCAATGCACGCGCGCCGTATCCTCGTGAATCGCCAGCGGCCAGAAGTCGAGCGTGAGCGCACCGGCCTCGCCGGCGAAGATCTCGCTCCAGTGCGCGTAGGTCCCGGCGTTGATGGCGATCCCGTACGGATTGATCGGCGAGGTGACGAACCATTCCCAGGTGGTGGTGCCATCGCCGTTCGAGGTGGTGCGGCGCAGCCGGCCATTCGAGACGTTGACCATCGGATCGGGGACGGTGATTGCCACCCGCTGCGAGTCGGGCTCGTCGGCGTCGTGGTCCTTGAGCGGCCACCACACCGACGCGCCGATCCCCTGGTTGGCTGTGGCGATGAAGGCCCGGCCCAGCGAGTCCGTCTTCCAGATCAGGCCACCGTCCCAGGGCGGGTTCTTCGCCACGACCGGCTTGCCGTGGTAGTGGGCCGTGATCGTCTGGAGTGCCCCGACGCGCGGCGGCGCGATCAGCGTGACGAAGAACGCGCTTCCCTCACGCTGGAAGCTGAGGCGGCGACCACCCTGCACCACGCTGTCCATCACCAACGGTTCCTGCAGGTCGATCTGCATGGCACGCGCGGGCGTCCGCACGCGGTAGTGGATCGTGTTGCGGCCGCGGATGGTGCTGTCGGAGGGCTGCACCCGCACGTGCAGATCGTAGAAGATCGCATCCCACCAACTGCGGCCCGGGCCATTGCTCCCACGCAGCGTGTCGGCGCGGCTGAAGGTGGGCGACTGCGCGCCCAGCGGACCAGCGAGGACGAGCAGGAGGGGCAGGAACTTGGCGCGCATGCGAATCCTCAGGCGGAGGCAGGATGGCCTGGCGCCATCCGGGGCGTCAGGGGCGCGAGCGCCGGAGCAGCGCGATCCGGACCGCATCCACGACCAGCTCCAGATCATCCAGCTTGCCGAGCAGGGGGACCCCGCGCCGCTCGATCGGGAGGTAGACCGCTGGGCTCCGGTTGGCTCCGGTGAGGAAAACGACCCGGCCGGCGAGGGTGGGGGCCTGCTCGATCAGCTGGTCGTAGAGCGCAATGCCGCTGACATCGGGCATCAGCACGTCACACACGACCGCGTCCGGGGCCGGGGTCGCCGTGGCGAACGCCAGCGCCTCGGCGGCCGACCCGGCCTCGAGGACCTCGCAGCCATGGCGTTCAAAGGTCAGCCGAAGGACCCGTCGGATGGCGGGATCGTCATCTACCACAAGGATTTGAGCCTTCATCCCCTAAGAATCGCCCCGCACCCGGGAAGGTCAAGGGTGATGCGTGAATTGACCCCCCTGCCACGCGCTGGGTAACTTTCTTGGCTATGACTGAAATCACCTACCGCCTCGTCGCTGAAGATGTCGCCTCGAAGACCCTCGAGGTGACCGTCCCCGTGGAACGCCTCGCCGATGCCGAGCGTCGTGCAGTCCGCGAATATGCCCGCCAGATCCGGCTTCCCGGCTTCCGGAAGGGCCACGCCCCCGAGGCGGTGGTCCGCAAGAAGTTCGATCAGGAGATCAAGCGCTGGGTCCTCGAAGACTCGCTCCGGCAGGGTTGGGAGCAGATCATCAAGGAGGGCGACCTGAAGCCGACGGCCGACCCTCAGATCCGCAAGGTCACCTTCGAGCCCGACCAGCCGCTCACCTTCGAGATCCAGGTGGAGGTCCGCCCGGAGCTGGCACTGACCACGACTGGCGGCTTCTCGGTGGCGCGTCCTGCCGTCATCGCGACCGAGGACATGGTCCAGGAGCAGTTGGACCGCCTCCGGGAGCAGAAGGCGACCTGGACGCCGCTGGAGGGCGTGCAACCGGCCCCGGGACATCTCGTCTCCGTCAGTGTGACGACCATGGAAGAGGGAACGGACCCGGTGGAGGGAGCACCCTATTCGCTCGTGATCGGTCAGGGGCAGGCCATACCCGAGCTGGAGGAGATGATCCTCACGCTCACGCCGGGTGCGACCTCCGAGGGCGACGTGCGCTTTCCCGAGGATCACCCGGACGTCTCGCGCCGGAGTCAGAGCCGCCGAATCCGGGTCACCCTGCACGAGGTCAAGGCGCAACACCTCCCTCCCCTCGACGACGCCTTTGCCCGCGAGCTGGGCGACTTCGAGTCCGCCGAGGCATTGACCATCCAGGTCCGCGAGGATGTGGCGGCCGAGGCGGGTCGGAACGCCGAGCAGTCGGTCCGGGAGCAGCTGGTGCAGCAGCTCGTCGAGGCCAACGCCGTCCCGGCCCCGGAGAGTCTGGTCCACCGGCTGCTCCATGCCTACGCCGAGGGGTACCAGATCCCCAAGGAGCAGTTCGAGACCTTCGCCGCCTCCTTCCGGCCGATCGCCGAGTCGCAGGTCCGCCGGGAACTGGTGCTCGATGCGGTGGCCACGGCCCAAAACCTGCACGCCACCGAACAGGATCTGGATGCCCGGGTGGCCGAATTGGCAGCCGCTCGCGGGATCGAACCGGGGAAGCTGTATGCCTCCCTGCAGCAGGCCAAACGCCTGGGCGAGCTGGAACGGTCGCTGACCGAGGAGAAGACCTTCGGCTGGCTCCTCGCCCAATCCACTGTCACGGAGGCGGCCGCGTGACCCACGCCGCGATCTATCCGCCGTACATTATCGAGAAGTCGGCCCGCGGCGAGCGGACCTATGACATCTTTTCCCGTCTGCTGATGGATCGGATCGTCTTCCTCGGCGCCGGCATCAATGATGACGTGGCGAACATCATCATCGCCCAGTTGCTCTTTCTCGAGGCCGACAACTCCGAGAAGGACATCTACCTGTACCTGAATTCACCGGGCGGGATCGTGTCCAGCGGCATGGCGATCTACGACACGATGCAGCATCTCCGGGCCCCGATCAACACGATCTGCATGGG
>JBBRGR010000319.1:0-3375 GCA_038223815.1 Gemmatimonadales bacterium | reverse complement strand
CCGGTGATGCCGGTGACAAGAATGTGTGCTGGGTCGTGGCGCTCGCGCATCCGATCGACCGGGCCACCGATGCCCTCGCGATACGCCCCGAAGTGGCCCACGAGGCGGCGCAGCGCCCACGGGGCGCGCTCCAGCGTGAGCGGAATCTCGCGGGCCGCGAAGCGTGCGCGCATCGCTTGCAGCGCCGTGGCGCTCGCGTGTCCGCTCCAGCGGATGTTCCCTGCCCGTGCGCCGGCGCTGAGCATGCCCTCGCCCACCATGGCGAGGACCACGTCGATCGCCTCGTCGATCCCTTCCGGCAGCACACCGAGGCGCAGCGTCACGGGAACCGAGGTGATGCCGCGGGCCGAGCTGTTCCAGAGCAGCACGCGGCGCTCGATGGGCAGTTCATGCCAGTGCGAATGGTCGGCGGCGAACAGTCGCTGGCTGGCATCGTGGACGGCGTCGCGGTCGCCGAGGAACCGCACGGCGAGGAGCCATTCGGATTCGGAGGCCAGCGCCGGGGAGAGGAGTTCGGCCGCTGCGGCCGCGATTCCGGCGTCAGCGAGTTCGCGCGCCACCGCGGTGAGGCGATCGCGCGTCCCAAGCGTGACCCAGGTCGTGTCGGCGTGGGGGAGCGGCTGGAGGCGCAGCATGGCTTCAGTGATCACGCCGAAGCCGCCGAAACCGCCGAGGTGCAGTCGCAACGCCGACTCGGGCGATCCGTCGCGCGTGAGGCGGGTGACCCGGCCGTCGGCGCTGGCGACCGTGAGGGCAAGCACGTGGTTTCGGATGGGTCCGAAGCCGGCCCGGAGCGGACCGGCCGTGGCCGTGGCGAGGATCGAGCCGATCGTCCGGTCCGGCCGTCCTGGCGGGTCCATCGCGAGCCAGGCCCCCTGCTCGCGGACGCTCTCCCGGATCGCGTCCCACGGGGCGCCGGCGTGCACGGTCACCGTCATCGGATCGGCGCCCACCACCGCGCGCTCGTCGAGCCCACGCGTCGACACGGTCAGTTCCGCTGGGGCGGCGTCAGGTTGCCAGGAGCCGGCCCCCGCGATGGCGACGTGCCACCCGTCGTCGTGGGCAATGCCGAGTACGCCCGCCATCGCCTCGCCGCTGGGCGGGGTGACCACGATGCGGCCATCGGGGCGGGTCAGGACGTTGTCCGCTCCGACGGCGGAAGTGAGGCGATCAAGCGGGAGGTGACTCATGCCCCAAAGATAGGCGGGGCATGCGGGTGTCAGGCGGCGCGGAACTCGCCGAGGTGACGGACCTCGGGACATTCGCGGAGCTTCGCAAAGGCGCGCTCGCGCAACTGGCGGATTCGCTCGCGGGTGACGCCAAGCGCCACCCCGATCTCCTCGAGGGTGCGCGCTTCCTGGTCCGGGTCGAGGCCATAGTAGAGCGAAAGGATGCGTCGCTCGCGCGGGGTGAGGTACTGCCGGAAGATCCGATCAATGAAGTCGCGTCGGAGGATCTCGTCGGTGCGCGTCTCGATCTCGCCGTTCTCCCCCAACGGCAGCCGTTCACCGAGGGTGGCGGCACGGGAGTCGCCGGTGTCCACCGGGGCGTCCAAGGAGACTTCCGTCACGAAGAGGCGACGTGCATCGCGGACATCCTCGATCGGCATCATCAGCGCGGTCGCCAGCTCCTGATCGGTCGGCGTGCGCCCGAGCTCCTGAGCCAGCAGCCCCTGCGCCTTCGCGAAGCGCACGACCGCCGTGTTCTGATTCAGGGGGAAGCGCACCGACCGGGTCTGCTCCGCGAGCGCCTTGAGCACGGCCTGCCGGACCCACCACACCGCGTACGAGATGAACTTGACGCCCCGCTCCGGGTCGAACTTGCGCACGGCCCGAAACAACCCCTCGTTGCCAATCGCGACCAGATCCCCCAGCTCCAGTCCGTGCCCCTGATAGCGCTTCACGAAGGCGATCACGAAACGGAGGTTGGCCGTGACCAGGCGCTCGATCGCCTCGTCGTCGCCCTCGCGCGCTCGCCGCGCCAACGCCCGCTCCTCCTGGATGTCGGTGATCATCGGGAGGTCCTTGATGTCCCGGAGGTATTGCTCGAAGGACTCGGCAGCACTCAACGGAACACGAACACGGGGACGTGCGGGGACAGGCGCGGTGCGACGGGGCATGGGAAACCCATTCGACGAGGGGAGCGAGCACGACATTGTTTGTTGGGAGATGATCGGGAACAACCCATGGAAGATGGGAACTTCCGGAGTCCTGTCAAGAGGGCCTAAACATAAACATTACAACGACTTACGCTGCTTCACATTGCGCCGTTCCTGCACATCCTCCACATCGGGAACGTCCACATGCCTGTGCACGAACGCGGCAAGTCGTTGTCAGGAATGGAGCTGGCGGATGGGGGCGTGGGGACGGGCGTGTGGAGAAGCAGTCTCCAGCCGCGGATAGCTTGCCCTGAGCGAAGCGAAGGGTCAATCCGCGGCGCCGGCTCAGCCGGCGTGTGGCAGTGTTTTCGTTCCGACCAACAACCAACGACCAACGATCAACGACTACCCCAGCAACGCTGCCAACAACCGCACATCCAGCGGATGGGTCCACTCGTCGCCGTGCTGCGCGACGCGGCCGGGTTCGGCGAGCAGGGCAGCGTGCACCGCGCCGCGTCGGTTCTTCTTGTCGCCCTGGATCGCGTCGAGGAGCGCCGCGCGAGAGAGCGCGGGCGGTGGCGCCACGGGGAGGCCCACCGCGCGGAGCCAAGCGGCCGCTCGGTCGGAGGTCCCGGGTGCCGTCACCCCCATCGCCTCGCCGAGTCGACTTTCGAGCACCAACCCCATCGCCACGGCCTCGCCGTGGGGAATGGCGTAGGCACTCACCTGCTCCAGGGCATGCGCGATCGTGTGGCCTGCGTTGAGGATCGCACGCTGTCCGCTCTCGTGTTCATCTGCCTCGACCACGGACGCTTTGAGGCGGACACTGTGGTCGATCAGCGTGGTCAGGACCTCAAGGTCGCGCCGCGCCAGGGCGTCGTGCTGCCCCGCGATCCAGGTGCCGTGCTCGGCATCCAGAATCAGGGCGTGCTTGACTGCCTCGGCGAGGCCCTCGCGGTAGGGTCGGTCGGAGAGGGTGCGGAGCAGCGTGGGATCGCAACAGACGGCGACCGGTGGATGAAACGCTCCCACGAGATTCTTGCCGTGCGGAGTATCGACCCCGGTCTTGCCGCCCACCGAGGCATCGATCATCGCGAGCGTCGAGGTCGGGACTGCAAGCCATGGCACGCCGCGCAGGTAGGTGGCCGCGACGAAGCCAGCGAGGTCGGAGGTCTCATATAATTTTTTAACTTTTTAACTAGTGTGTATTTTTCGTGTCTAATTATCATCCAAATATTTAAATTGTGTTACTTATCAATCAATTGCAATAATTCCGC
>JBBRGR010000318.1:0-3375 GCA_038223815.1 Gemmatimonadales bacterium | reverse complement strand
GTGACGACATCGCTCGACGCACCCGAGGTGATCGCACGCGCGAAGCGTTTCTTCTCCGAGCGCGTGCCGCATCAGGCCGCATTCGCCGAACGCGAGGGCGATGGCTGGCTGATCCTGCGCGGGCAGGGCGGGGAAGAGATCGCCCTCGCGGCCACGGCCCATGCCGGCGCCACACGCGTGCGCGCCTCCACACTGCTCTTCGACCAGGTCGTGGATCGCTTCCTCGGGACGCTGCCGCCCCTGCCGGAGCAGGCATGAGCGGCGCGCCGCTCCCGGTGCGGGTGACCGTCCACGAGGCGTGGGACGAAATCGCGATGGACGTTCTGACGACCACCACGGTGCATGAGGTGAAGCAGCGCGCGCTGGTGGAGGCCCGCCTCACCGATCCGGCCGGCGAGTTTCTGGTGAAGTTCCGTGGGGCCGAGCTCGCCGATGAATCGCGGACGGTCGCCGACGTCGGGATCCCCGCCGATGGGGCACTCATCGTGTTGCGTCGTCGTCGTCGTCCGATGCGCTGAGCCACGCCGTGCCCGTGTGCATCACCACCGCCGAGGCGTGCCTTTCCCATGACCCCGGCGCCGGCATGCCGGAACGGCCGATTCGCCTCCAGACGGTCGTGCAGCGACTTGCCGGCTCCGGCTTCGCGGCCATGGAGTCCACCCCGGCAACCGCTGAGTGGCTCGCCATGCTGCACGCCCCCGGCTACCTCCGCGAACTCGAGGCGATGAGCAGACGCGGGCAGGGGGACTACGGGCCGGATTGCCCCGTCGGCCCGGCGACCTGGGCGGCGACACGCGCGGCGGCCGGGGCGAGTCGGGCCGCGCTCGAGCACGCCCTCCGCGGCAACGGACATGCCTTCGCCGCGGTGCGTCCCCCTGGCCACCATGCCCTCCACGCGGGGGCGATGGGATTCTGCTATGCCAATCAGGTTGCGCTGCTCGCGGCGGAAGCGAGGCAGCAGGGCCGGGATCGCTTGCTGATCCTCGACTGGGACGTGCATCACGGCAACGGGACGCAGGCGCTGGTCGAGCATGATCCCACAATCCGGTTCGTGTCGATGCACCAGTCGCCGTGGTGGCCCGGCACGGGGATGGCGACCGAACGGGGGGTCGGCAACATCTTCAATCTTCCGATGCCGCCCCAGTTGCCGGCCGAGACGTATCTCGAGACCTTCTGGCGCGGGATCACCCGCGCGACCGAGAAATGGCGTCCGGACGTGGTGCTCATTTCCGCTGGGTACGACGGGATGGCGGGGGACCCGCTCGGCGGCTTCACGCTGGAACCGGAGCACTTCGCCGAGTGGGTCGCCCGCCTCCGGACCGCTTTCCCCGACGCCCCGCTCGTCGCGCTGATGGAGGGAGGGTACCTCCCCTCGCGCCTCGCCAACGGGGTGCTGGCGACGGTGCAGGCGCTCGCCTAAGCTTCGCCCATGCCACTTCTCCTCTCCACCGAACTGCTTGCCCTCCGCACCCGCCATCCCTTCATCATCGCACGGGGTGGCCAGAGCGACTACCGCACCATGATGGTGAAGATCACCGACGACGACGGGGTGGAGGGGTGGGGCGAGGCCGCCGCGACGCGCTTCTATGGCGAGACGCTGGAGACGGTGCAGGCGGCGCTGGCCACCTACGGCGCCCTCCTCGGGGACGATCCGCACCAACTCGAGGCGATCGAGCGTCGACTCGAAACCACGCTGCGTCGCAACGCCGCCGCGCGGGTCGCGGTCTCGGCGGCCCTGCACGATCTGGTCGGCAAGCGGTTGGGGGTACCGCTCTGGCGCTATTGGGGGCTGGATCCCGCTGCGGCGCCCCGCTCGACCTTCACGATCGGGATGGACACGCCCGAGATGATTCGCCGCAAGATCGGCGAAGCGGCCGAGTATCCGATCCTGAAGATCAAGCTCGGCGGTCCCGACGACCTGGGCATGCTGCGGACCATTCGCGACACGACCGACAAGGAGCTCCGCGTGGATGCCAACTGCGGCTGGACCGCTGCGCATGCCATCCGGATGTTGCCGGTGCTCGAGGAGTTCGGCGTGACGGTCCTGGAGCAGCCGGTTGCGGCGGAGGATCTGGACGGGCTTGCCCGGATCCATCGTCATGCGAGGATGCCGCTGATCGCCGACGAGAGCTGCGTCACCAGCGCCGACATCCCACGCCTGGTCGGCCGTGTGGATGGCATCAACATCAAACTCGCGAAGTGCGGCTCCCTGCGCGAAGCGCTCCGGACGATCGCGCTGGCGCGTGCGCACCATCTCACCGTGATGGTGGGGTGCATGATCGAGTCGTCGCTGGGCATCACGGCCGCCGCGCATTTCACGCCGCTGGTGGATATCGTCGATCTCGATGGCGCGGCGCTGCTTTCGGAGGACCCGTTCGTCGGTGCCGGCATCCCGGGTGGCCAGGTCACACTCCCCGAGGGTCCCGGTCTCGGCGTGACGCGACGGTGAACGAGCGGTTTGCGTCGGTCGCGCTGCCGCTGCCGGTCGCCGACCCCTACCGCTATCGGATTCCGGCCGCTCTCGCCGATCGCGCGCTCCCCGGGGCGCGCGTCGTCGTTCCGGTGCGTCGTGAGGAGATGATCGGCATCGTCACGGCCGTGGATGTCGAGCCGCCTCCGACGGCGGCCCGGGATATCCTCGCGGTCCCCGACGCCGAGCTGGCGCTCTCCGCCCCGCTGCTGGCCCTCGCGGCGCGTGCGGCGCGCTACTACGGGGCACCGCCGGGGATGATGCTGCGCGCCATGCTCCCCGGCGCACTCTGGGGGCAATCGCGCGTGATGGCGCACCTCACTGCGGGATGGCACCCGTCGGTCGGCGGCACCGCCGGCGAGCTGGTGACGTGGCTCGATCGACGGGGCGGCAGCGGAACCATCCAGACGGCGAGCCGGGCCCTCCAGAAGTCGCTCTGGGATGCCGCTGATCGCTTGCAGCGCGTCGGCGCACTCACCCTCGAAGTCCTGCCACCCGACACCGCCGCCGCCACGGCGACCACCCGGACGGCGGTGATCGCCGGTGAGGCGCTCCCGCTGATCCAGCGCGATGCCCGTTTTGCCAGAAAGCCGGCCCAGCGCAAGCTCTACGAGACCCTCGAGGGCCGCGGTGGCCGCCTGGCCGTCCGAGCGCTCCTGGAGGCGACTGGCGTCACGGCCGGCCCGCTGGCACAGCTGGAGTCGGCCGGACTGATTCGGATCGACGACGACGAGGCCCCGCGCGACCCCTTCGGCGATCTCCCCGCCACACCGCCACCGCAGCACCTCACGGCCGACCAGCGCGCCGCGCTCGCGTCGCTGCGTACCCTTGGCCCGGGCGAGACCTCGCTGCTCTTCGGCGTGACCGGCTCGGGCAAGACGCTCGTCTATCTCGAGCGGATTCGC
>JBBRGR010000317.1:0-3379 GCA_038223815.1 Gemmatimonadales bacterium | reverse complement strand
CGGAGCCTGGATCTTCCACCGTGGCCACGGAGCTGTCGGCGAAGGCGGCATTCACCGCCGCCGCCACCCGGGCCGCAAGGGGATAGTCTGGCGTCCGGAGCAGCAGGCGGGGCTCAGTCACGGGGGCCACGGCCGGGAGGGAGACCTCCAGCAGACCGCCGTCCACGATCCGGCCACTCGAGGCGCCGCGGTTCCCCCAGCGGCCACGATCATCGACCTGCACCGGCATCGCGCCCTGCGCCGTGCCGAGGGGCGGCTCATCGGGGTTGGCGACGAGCGGCGTCATCCAGAGGACGCCACCGCGCAGTGAGGTGGCGTCGCCAATCGAGGCGACCTGCACCTCGAAGCGTCCCCCCGGCCGCTGGAACGGCGAGACCTCTGCGGTGACCAGGACGGCAGCGACATTCCGGAGTCGGAGCCGCTCCGGTGGCACCTCGATGTTGAACCGTCGGAGCAGGTTCACCACGGAGCGCACCGTCTGCACCGAGCCCGTCAAGGTCCCGAAGGAGCGATCCCCGCTCCCGTCGAGACCGACGACCAGCCCGTAGCCCACCAGACGGACGGGGACTTCCCCGGTCCGCGTGGTGAGGTCGCCCACCCGCACCTGTCCCGCGAGCGCGGCGGGGAGGCCCAGCAACGCGAGCAACAGCGCGGCGCGGTGGATCATGGCCACAGAAGCCCGAGGATCTTTCCGAAGAGGCCGGTCTTCGGATCGATCCCCTTCCCCTTGTAACTGATCGAGGCATCGGCGATCCGTGACGAGAGGATCGCGTTGCCGGCCACCACATCCTCAGGGCGGACGACCCCACCGAGGCGCACCTCCTGCTTGCGGCCATCCACCGTGACCAGTTTACCGCCCTCGATCCGGAGGGCACCCCCTGGCTCGATCGCGACGACGCGCACCGTCAGCATCGCCGCGAGGTCGCCGGTGCGGTCGCGCTGTCCGGTCTGATTGGAATTGGCACCGTAGCCGATGCCCAGAGCCTGCAGATCCGCCGGGGCCGCATCGCTGTCAATGCTCGCGGATTGCTTGCGGTCGAGCACGGCTCGCGTCGTGACGCGCTCGCGGGCGCTGGTCTGCTCATCCACGACCACGGTGAGCAGGTCGCCGACGCGCAACGGGCGCCGATCCGAGGTCCAGCCGAGCATACGCCCGCTCGGGGGCGGCACCGAGGGCCGCACGGAGTCCGTCGCTGGCGCGGTTTGCGCCGCAAGCGGTCCGGCCGCGAGCAGCAGCCCCGCGCAGGTCATGCGAATCGTGTTCATGGGAGCCCTCCGTCAATGCGAGCCACGCCGGGCCCTGTCATCCGCGCGGTCACGCGCCCTGTCGCGGTTCGAGCCTGCACCCGTTCGCCCACGCGTGCCGCAGTCAGGGCAATCGCATCGAGCTCAATGGCCACGCCCCGCTGCTGCCACACGATCCGCATCGGTTCACCGCTCCCGACCGCTGGCGGCGGCGCAATCACGATTCCCCGGAGGGCATCGCCCGGGCGGAGCGCGCGGCGCACTTCCCAGCCAATCGGATCGAGGACCGTGGCGGAATCCGGGGCACCCCACTCGACCCGTGCGGCGCGGACGATGTCGTCCGCTGCGAGGAGCGTACCGCTCGCCAGTGTCCGCGCCGCCACCGGCACCTCCGCCGAGACACCCGCCCGGAGGCGGACCGCGCGCGGTGCCATCCCAGCCGGCTCGAGGGTGACCACCAGCCAGCCATCGCGGCCCACCGTGCCGAGGCGGAGTGGAGCCTCCGAATCGGCGGGACGAAGCCTCGGCACAGGGCCCCACGCCAGCGTCACCGCTGAGGGAGCGAGCTGCCACTGGGCGGCGAGTCCCTCCTGCACCCGCGCCGACAGCGCGGCCGGCACCACCGTATCGGCTGGCCCCACCGTACCCTGCGCGAGCAGCAGGAGGCTAGCGAATGAGATCATCAATCGAGCGCATCATGTCTTCCGCGACGCGGATGGCCCGGGCGTTGATCTCGTAGGCCCGCTGTGCCGTGATCATGTCGGTCATCTCCTGGACGACCTCGACGTTGCTTGCCTCGAGCGTGCCCTGCAGCATCCGACCCAGTCCGTTCTCGTCGGCAAAGCCGGTCAGTGGCGTGCCGGAGGCCGCCGACTCGACATAGAGATTGCCACCCGTGGCGATCAGTCCCGTCGGATTCGCGAAGCGGGCGAGTTCGATCCGCCCCAGCTCCACGGTCTGCGCATCGCGCCCGATGCCCACCGAGACCATGCCGTTCGAGGCGATGGTCACCACCGTGGCATCAGGAGGAATGACGATGCCGGGCATCAGGGCATAGCCGCCCTGCGTCACCAGCTGCCCGCCGTCGGAGAGCGTGAACGAGCCATCGCGCGTGTAGGCGATCCCGCCCTCGGGGAGTTCGACCTGGAAGAACCCTTCGCCTTCGATCGCCAGGTCGAGCGGGCGTCCGGTCATTTCCGGGCCACCCTGTCCGTGCACCCGCGAGACGGCAGAGAGCCGCACCCCATGGCCGATCTGCATCGCGCCGATGACGGCCTCCCCATTGGGTGAACGGGGCCCCTGGATCGTTTCGTAGAGGACGTCCTCGAAGGCGGCCCGACTCCGCTTGAAGCCGGTGGTATTGACGTTTGCGAGGTTGTTGGCGATCACGTCGACCCGCTTCTGCTGGGCGATCATGCCGCTGGCCGACGTGCGCAATCCGGGATTCATGCCGTCTCTCCGTGGTCAGGGACCGGTCGCATCAGACGCGTCCGACATCGCCCGTAATCGTGCCGAGCACACTGTCCATCGCCCGCAGTGCTTCGGTGTTCGCTGCATAGGCCCGCTGGATCATGATCAAGTCGACCGTCCCGAGGAGCGGATCGACATTGGCCTCTTCGAGGTGCCGCTGCCGCAACTGGAGCGTCGGCGCGCCCATCGTGGCGACCGTGCTCCGGAAGCGACCCTCGCCTTCCTTCTCGAGCGTCGTCGGGTCGGCAACCATCTCGAAGCGAAGTCGCCCGGCCCGTGCGCCGTCCACGAGCACGGTACCATCGGGTTCGAGCACGACGTCGAGGCCTGCCACGCGAAGCGGACCGTCCTCGCCCAGCAGCAGATCGCCGTGTCGATCAATCAGAAACCCGCCGCGCGAGACCTCAAGACTCCCACCGCGCGTGAGTCGTTCCCCGCGCGCCGTCTCGACGACGAGGAAGCCCTCCCCCTCAAGTCCGACGTCGAGCGTCCGGCCGCTGTCGCGGAGGGTGCCCTGCGTCAGGTCGAGCGAGTGCACCGCGATCGGGTGCGTCCCACCCGCGAGTGACTGCGCCGTGATGCGGTCCCCCTTGTAGGCCTCGCTCGAGACATTGGCCAGATTGTTGGCGGTGACTTCCTGCAGCCGGGTGTAGTAGCCGAGGGT
>JBBRGR010000316.1:0-3380 GCA_038223815.1 Gemmatimonadales bacterium | reverse complement strand
CGCCCCAATATCTGGAACGGTACACCGGAGGAGAGAGAGATTTTGGTTGGGAGGGGTCGGGCTGTCGGATCGTGATCGACCCTTGCCCCGCGTGCCCCCTCTGCGTTCGTTGGCTCAATCCACACGGCCAATCCTTCGTGCGATCGGCGTGGGCTGTCTCTTACTCATACGAGAGAGAGGCCCCCGGGGTTCGCTCACGACACCGGAATTTTCAAGCCAAGGACGAGGGTTCGATGCAGAGCTCGGGCGTCAATCGCAGGCGTCCATCGGCGTGGAGCTGGCGGAGTCCCTCGAAGACCGCCGCGCAGACCGCTGTGGCGAGGTTCAGTGATCGCTCGCCGGGCATCAGCGGCAGCCGAACCAGCGTCTGCGGGTACATCGCGAGAACACTTTCGGGCACGCCCGCGGTCTCTTTGCCGAAGAGCATCGTATCTCCCAGCGCCAGCGGCACGTCCCACAGTGATCTGGTTCCTTTGGTTGTAAAGACCCAGACTCGCGCCGGACGCCGCGACGAGATGTAGTCGTCGAGCGTGTCGTGCTCAACGACGCCAAGCCGCGGCCAGTAGTCCAGTCCCGCGCGGCGACAGGCCTTTTCGTTCGTGTCGAACCCCAGCGGCCTGATCAGGTGCAGCGAGCACCCGGTGGCAATGCACGTCCGGCCGATGTTGCCCGTGTTGTTTGGAATCTCCGGCTCGTGCAGCACGATCTCGAAGATCGGTGGTGCCAAACGAACCGGGGCCGCGCCGGCTTTGTCCGGTTCGGCCCCGGCAATGTCAGAGCTGCCAACGCACGAGTCTGATTGATTCGCTGGGCCGGTCACTGACCGTTCTTCTCTCGGATGAAGGCCTCTTCGGCGGCGCGGCGGGCCTTGACGCCCGGGTCGGCCGCGATGATCCGATCGAGGCTGCCCTGGTATCGCTCGTTGCCCATCCACCCCCACCAGCGGAGCAGGCCGTCGCTGCTCACGATCCCGACCCACGGGACCGGGATGCCCTGCGCCGTGTCGGGGTAGTTCTTCAGGAGCATCTCCAAAATGCCGCCGGCCGGGTCCATCGCGATGTAGTGCTCGAGCGAGACGCGCTGCCTCCACTCATCGAGCTTTGGCGTGAGCTTGGCCGGATCGACTTCGAGCCTCTTGGACTGCGTGCCGTCGGGAGTGGGTGCCATCACCGGACTGACAAGCCCTACGACACGCACGTCGCGGATGAGCTGGCGCTGGAGCAGGTTGAACCGGCTCCACTGCCCATAGTCAAAGGTCACGCGCGCATCGGGATGGAAGACGTAGATCAGCCGCACTCGCCCGTCAAACTTGGGGGCCTCGGGCATCCAGGGCGCATCGGGCAGCTTGAGCGAGGACGGGAGTTCGGGTGGCGCGTTGGAGTCCTGGTTCTGAGCGTTGGGATCCTTCGGAGGATCGGGCCACTTGGCGCTCTTGTACTCGTCTGCCGTGGGGGGCGTGAAGGGCAGCTCGGGGAGCTGCGTCATGTCGACCGCCGAGCGCAGGGCCTCGGTCCGGCGAATCTCCGCGTCTCGCTTGGCGACATCCGCCGCGAGCCGCGTGTTCACGCCCGCGGCGTCGTCACGAGACTCCTTCACGACCACCGCTACGGCGGCCTCGACGGCCTGCGTCTCCACGTCTGCAAACCGAAGTTGGCCGGAGCGATCAATCACATAGAAGTCGGGATCGTTGTCGGAGTTCAGCACCTGGCGCAGCTTGCCACCGACATCGTGGGCGAGCAGGAGTGTGGCACCGGCAGGGGCTGCGGGCTTGCCCGCAGAATCCCACTCGTTCGCACCGTGGACACCGATCACGATCAGACCATTCGCGGCGTTCTGCGTCGCGAGGCGCTGCGCAAGGGCTACCGCTCGCTTGCCCGCAGGGAGGTAGTCGGTCCAGAACATAATGACGACCGGCTTGCCCGACGCGGCACCCGCAGAGAGCGCCTCGCCATTCTTCCAGTCCTTCAGCGAGCCCAGCATCGCGAAATCGAAGGGCTTGCGCTCCATTGCGTTCAGCCGGGTCCGGCGGGCTCCCTCGCCCTCGCGGATGATCCCATCCACTCCTGGCTGGGTCATTGCGGAAGCGGACACACCCGCCACCGGGGCGGCCAGCAGTGCGGCGAGAACCAGCGAGCGAACGGAAACGGCCGGGCGTGTGGGGCGCTGCATCGGGAACCTCCGTGCGCACCCGGAATCAGGGGCGCGACCAATCATTGCATCAACAGATAAGTACCAGCGGCGATCCCGCCCCCAGAAGAGGGCGAGGGGTCAGGATTGGACCAATAGACGAACTCGCAAACTCTGCAAGCAGACTCTACAAGATAGACGCCCGGAACGCCCAAAGGTTCGCGCGTGCAGCCGAACATGACGCCAGTCTCGACGCCTATGAGCCCGGATCCACCAGCCGGTGGATCGCCACAGCGCCAGCAACCGCAACGTTCAGCGAGTCTGCACCAGGCGTCATGCCAATCCGGACCCACTGGCTGGCCTTCGCGAGGGCTTCGGCGGACAACCCCGGCCCCTCCGCACCCAGGAGGATCGCTCGCCGGCGCGTTGAGCCACCGGGGCCAGCGAAAGGGATTTCGCGGATGTCGCGGGCGTCCTCGCGCGGCGTCAGTGCGAGCACGTCCCATCCCGCCGCGACAAGGTCTGAAAGCACGTCAGGCCAAGGCTTGGCCCAGGCAAATGGGACCAAGAGGACATTTCCCATCGAGACCCGCACCGACTTGCGGTAGAGCGGGTCGCAGCAACCCGGGCTAAGCAAAACGCCGCAGGAGGGGCCTCCGAGCACCGCCACATCGCGGAAGAGGCCTCCGACGTTGTCGTGGTTGGCCAGATTCTCCGCGATCACAAGCGTGCGGCAGGACTCGGCGAGCTCCGTCCAGGGCGGCGGCGGCAAACGCTCCGCCGCAGCGAGGAGGCCCTGATGGAAGTGGAATCCCACGATCTCGTCCACGACTTTGTCGTCGGCGACGAAGACGGGAGACGCATCCGGAAGGGCCTGGATCAAGGGGAGAGACCGCTCCAATCGCGAACGAGCCACCAGCAAGGCCCGGATTGGGTACCGCGACCGAACCAGCCTCCTCACCACCAGCTCACCCTCGGCGACGAAGACGGGCCGGGAGCCTGCCATGTCGGCCCGGCGCAGATCGGCGTCCTTGAGGTTCACCAACGCCGCCAGTCGCGGGTCGGCACTCGTCTCAACCTCGATCACGCGGGTGGGGTTCACGGGCCGATGCTACGGTGCGGCCAGCGTTTGGGCCAATCGTGCCAGTTTCTGATTGTCGGTCCCATTCGGGTGGAGACTATGAGTGCTTGAGCTATGGCAGGCCATCGTTCTCGGACTCGTGGAAGGGATCACCGAGTACCTCCCGGTGTCC
>JBBRGR010000315.1:0-3381 GCA_038223815.1 Gemmatimonadales bacterium | reverse complement strand
GAAGGGGGCTCGGCGCACATCCGCATCGGGCGCGGCGGCATCAAAGGAGGTGAGCACGGTCTCACCGACCTGCACCGTGGCAGGGTCACCTGCCGTGCGTGGCGCATTGCGGTAGGGGACACCGCGCGCCACGAGGGCGGCCTTCGCCACGTCACAACTCGACGTGAACTGGCTGGTCCCCACCGGATTGAACTGCACCGAACAGTCGGCTGGGTCGGCCGACACCACGACCGGGGCACGCGCCTGGGCCGCCTCGAGGGCAGGGTTCGCGTAGTGGGTGAGGGCCCGGAACAGCGGGAAATAGGTCAGCGCGGCGAGGGCACAGCCCAGGAGGATGATCGGCTTCCGGCCGACCCGGTCGGAGAGGCGACCGAAGACCACGAAGAACGGCGTCCCCAACAGCAGCGAGACCGCGACGAGGACGTTGGCCGTCTGGGCCTCGACCTTCAGCGTCTGGGTCAGGAAGAAGAGGGTGTAGAACTGGCCCGTGTACCAGACGACCGCCTGCCCTGCCGTGAGCCCGAAGAGCGCCAGAAGGACGACCTTGAGGTTACCCCACTCGGCGAACGATTCCCGGAGCGGCGCCTTCGATCGGGTCCCTTCCGCCTTCATCTGCGTGAAGACCGGCGACTCGTCGAGAGCGAGCCGGATCCACACCGAGATGCCGAGGAGCACGATCGACAGGAGGAAGGGAAGGCGCCACCCCCACGCCTCGAAGGCCTCGGCGCCGAGCGCGACGCGGCAGGCGAGGATCACCAGGAGCGAGAGGAAGAGCCCCAGGGTGGCCGTGGTCTGGATCCATGCGGTGTATGCGCCCCGCTTCCCATGGGGTGCATGCTCGGCCACATAGGTCGCGGCGCCGCCGTATTCCCCACCGAGTGCCAGCCCCTGCAGCAGCCGCAACAGGATCAGGATCACCGGCGCGGCGATGCCGATGGTGGCATACCCGGGAAGGATCCCGACGATGAAGGTGGACACCCCCATGATGACGATCGTCACCAGGAAGGTGTGTTTGCGGCCGACCATGTCGCCGAGCCGACCGAAGACGAGCGCCCCGAAGGGTCGGACCGCGAAGCCGGCGGCAAACGCCAGCAGGGCGAAGAGGAAGCCGGCGGTCGGGTTCACGCCCGAGAAGAATTGCCGGCTGATGATCGCCGCGAGCGAGCCATAGATGTAGAAGTCGTACCCCTCGAAGACCGTTCCGTGGGATGAGGCGAGGATCACCCGCCGCGAATCACGCGCTGGAATTGGGGGCATGTAGGGAGAAAGGTGCCTGGGTCTCGGGCGCGTGTGCAAGCACGGCCTTGCCTCCGCCCCGTCACGGGACGGTAGATTGCAGCATGGTCAAGACCTCCCCTGCCCTCCGTGCACTCCTTGTTGCTGGCCTCCTCTCGCCGACGTCGCTGGTCGCGCAGGCGGTGCGTCTCGCCAATCAGGACCCGGTCGTGATCCGTGCAATGGCCGCGTTGCAGCGCGAGCAGGCATGGACGCTCCAGCAACAGATCTCCATCTGCGAGATCCCGGCCCCGCCGTTCAAGGAAGCGGCGCGCGCCGAGGAGTTTCGGCGCCGGCTCGTCGCACTGGGCTATCCCGAGACACGGATCGACCGCGAGGGAAATGTCATCGCGGCGATTGGGGGTGGGACCGGGCCCAGGGTGCTCGTTGCGGCGCACCTCGACACGGTCTTCCCCGAGGGAACGGACGTGACCACGACGCGGACGGGCGACCGTATTGCCGGCCCCGGCATCGGGGATGATTGCCGCGGCCTGGCGGTGGTGCTCACGCTCGCCAAGGTGTTCAAGGAAACGGGACTGACCCCGCGCGGTCGGGTCTATCTCGTCGGCAATGTCGGCGAGGAGGGTCCTGGGAATTTGCGCGGGATGCGACATCTCTTCGGCACGGAGCTCCAGGGAGCGATCGACTTCTTCATCTCCGTGGATGGCGGCGGGGGCGGCGAGATTGTGTCGCGTGCCGTAGGGAGCCACCGCTACACGATTTCGTTCGAGGGACCCGGCGGTCATTCCTACGGTGCCTTCGGGATGACCAATCCGATGCACGCAATGGGGCGCGCGATCGCACGGATCGCGGAGCTGCCTGTTCCCACGGGTGCACGGACCACCTTCAACGTCGGTGTGGTGCGTGGTGGGACGAGTGTGAACACGATCACGCCGCTGGCCCAGATGGAAGTGGACATGCGCTCCGAATCGGCCGACAATCTGCGCGAGATGGACCGCCGTATCCGGGCCGCTGTGGACACGGCTGTGCGCGAGGAATTGGCGCGCTGGTCGAACTCGAAGGCCCCCGTGACGGTGCGGTACGACACCATCGGCATTCGGCCCACCGGTGGACAGCGCGACGATGCCTACATCGTCCGGACGGCGATGGCGGCGGCGGCACTCCTCGATGACGGTCTTGCCTGGACCCCCAGGACCAGCGCGTCGAGCACCGATGCCAACATCCCGATCGCCCTCGGCATTCCAGCGATCACGATCAACGGCGGGGGGGCGGGTGGCGGGGCCCACGGTACCGGTGAGTGGTATCAGGAAACCAGGGACTCGTGGAAGGGACCACAGTTTGCCCTGCTGATCATCACCGCGCTCACTGGTGTCGGGCGATGATCGGCGTGCGCACGTGCGCTTCGACGATCGGCGTCCTGCTCCTCGGCGTGGCAGCTGCGGGCGCCCAGGCCCCCGTACAGGGTCAGGTGGCGATCGTGATCACCGGGATCCGCCGCGCTCCGCCACGCTGACTACCGCCGCGCCTCGCTCCGCCAGAAGTCGATCCCGCCCGCCATCTGGCCAACGTCGAGCGACGCCACCCGCTCGAACCGCTGCAGGTCGATCATCTCCAGCGTGCCGGGTTCACTGCCGTATCCCTCGACCGAGATGAAGACGTACCGGTCGTCGTCACTCACCACCGCGCCGTGCGGGAAGCGACGGCGGGTGGCGATCCGGGCGAACTCGCGACCACTGGCCACGTCGAACACCGAGATCGATTGGCCTTTCTTGTTGGTCGCGATCAGCTTCGTGCCATCGCTGGTGACGGCGAGGTTGTACACTCCGGTGCCCGCTGGAATGCGGCGGACCAGTGCCCACGTCGCCACATCCACTTCGACGATCTCGCTCGAGCCATTGCACGCCACGTAGACGCGCGTGCCATCCGGTGACGGCTGCGCCCAGGTCGGTGAGCACTTCCCCGCTGCCGGTGCTGCCATCGCCCCCATCGCGTGCGCCGGTGGCGTCCCCGCCATCCCGTGCTCGCCACCCCTGGTCAGGATGAAGTGCCTCGCCACGGTGAAACGCGTGGCGTCGATCTCGACCAATGCCTCGTTCATCATGCACGCCGAGTAGTGACGGGTCCCGGCCGCGTTGAGGCGCGACC
>JBBRGR010000314.1:0-3383 GCA_038223815.1 Gemmatimonadales bacterium | reverse complement strand
TTGAGTCGTCGGGCGTGCGGCTGGATGACGGAAGCGTCGTCTCCGCGAGTGACATGATCATCACCACCGAAGGGGACACGGCAGCGACGTTGCTCGCCCTCCCTGCCCCGCCTCGCGCACGCAGCGCCATCTCGCTCGCCTTTGCCGCCACCACGCCGCCGTGGCGCGGTCGTGACCTCCTGCTCAATGGCGAGGGCGCCGGCCCGATCAATTCCCTCGTCGTGATGAGCGAGCTCGCGTCGGAGACCGCCCCCCCGGGTGCGGCCTTGGTCACGATCGCGGTGATTGACCCTGTCACCGGCGACGACACCGCGCTCGAACAGGCCGTCCGGGCACAAGTCGCCCGATGGTTCGGGGCGAGCAGCCACACCTGGCGCCTCCTGCGACTGCATCGGATCCCCTATGCGCAGCCGGATCAGCTGCCGCACGACCTCGAACCGGTGCAGCGCAGCGTGCGCGTGGGGGCTGGTCGTTACGTGGCGGGGGATCACCGCGAGACCGCCACGCTGCAGGGCGCCCTCTCGTCGGGACGGCGTGCCGCCGAGGCGCTGCTCGAAGATCGTGGTGCCGCATGAGCTGGTCACTTCGCATCGGTCGCGTCGGGGAGACCCAGGTCCGGGTGCATACCACGCTTCTGCTCTTTTTCGCCTGGTACGCGTGGGGCGGATGGCGCGACGCGGGACCCAGTGGCGCGCTGGACCAAGTGGCCTTTCTGGCGCTGCTCTTCCTGTCCGTCCTGTTGCATGAGTTCGGCCACATCTTCGCGGCCCGGCACTACGGCATCGGCACCCCGGACATTCTGCTGACGCCGATCGGCGGCGTGGCACGCATCGCCTCGCTCCCCGACAAGCCCCGGCAGGAAATGGTCATTGCCCTCGCCGGCCCGGCCGTCACGCTCGCCATCGCGCTGGCGCTCGCCGCGGTGCTCGCGGCACAGGGGACCCTGCGCGTGCCGACCGATTTCCTCGGCCTGTCCCTGCTCGAATCGCTCTGCCTCACCAACATCATCCTGCTGCTCTTCAACCTGCTGCCGGCCTTCCCGATGGACGGTGGCCGCGTGCTCCGTGCCGTGCTGGCGATGCGTCTTGGACTGGTGCGTGGGACCCGGATCGCGGCGCGCGTGGGGCAGGTGATCGCGATCGGCTTCGCGCTGCTGGGTCTCCAAGGCAGCCCGATGCTGCTGCTGATTGCCCTGTTCGTCTTCTTCGGCGCCCAGGCGGAGCTCCAGATGGTCCAACAGCGTCACCCAACCGGGGAGCAGACGGCTGCCCGCCTGACCACGACCGACGTGCGCGTGCTCGCCCCGGGTCGTCGGCTCGAGGACGTGCTCGCGCTCTTCGCGCATGGCCAGCAGCCCGCCTTTCCCGTCACGTCGCCGGAGGGCGAGCTGCTCGGCATCCTCACGCGCGAGGATGTCCTCCGCGGCATCGCGCTGCACGGCCTCGCGGCCCCGATCGCGCTCGCCATGATGGCACCCACGGACGGACAGGTGGTTCGGGTGGATACGAACCTCACCGCCGCGGCGCGTCAGCTCTTCGAGTCCGGTCGCGAGGCGCTGCCGGTGGTCGACGGCGACGGACGCTTCCTCGGCCTGATGACCACCGCGCACGTGACCGATGTATTGCTGGTCCGGCAACTCCAGGCCGAGGTCCGGCCGAGCGCATGAGCACGCCGGTCGTGGTAACCCGCGAGACACCGCTGGCGGCGACGCGGGAGGCACTCTGGGCGTGGCATGCGGCGCCGGGAGCGTTCGAACGACTGCGCCCACCGTGGGAGCGCGTGGCGATCATCGCGCGCACCGCGGAGGAGCTCGTCGACGGCCTGCGCGTCACCCTGCGCGTTCGGCGCGGCCCCTTCGGCGTGCAATGGGTGGCGCGTCACGAATCGGTCCGACCTGGGCACGGTTTCGTGGATGTTCAGGAATCGGGACCCTTCTCCAGCTGGCGGCACGAGCATCGCTTTGCGGACGCAGCCGTCGGCGCGCTCCTCAGCGACACCATCACGGTCGGGCTGCCGGGGGGGGCCCTGGGGCGATGGCTGGCCACACCGATCGTCCGTCAGATGCTGGAACGCATGCTCCGGTATCGCCACGACATCACCCGCCACGACGTGGAGCAGCAGATGACCACCCCGCTCGCCCCGATGCGCATCGCGATCACCGGCGCCACGGGCATGGTCGGCAGCGCACTCACGCCATTCCTCACCGCGCTCGGCCACACGGTGGTACCGGTGTCCCGGCGTGCCACCCCAGGGGGGATCCAGTGGGATCCGGCGTCGGGTCGCCTCGATGCCGCGGCGTTCGAGGGGCTCGACGCCGTGATCCATCTCGCCGGGGAGAATATCGCCGGCGCACGGTGGACGGACGATCGCAGGCGTGTCCTTCGCGAGAGCCGCGTCGGACCCACGCGCTTGCTCGCGGAGACGCTCGCGCGTCTCGCCGCCAAGCCGCGAGTGCTCCTCTCGACGTCGGCGATCGGGATCTATGGCGACGGCGGCAATGCCACGCTGACCGAAGACTCTCCTGCCGCCGATGATTTTCTGGGGCGCCTCGGCCGCGACTGGGAGGCGGCGGCCGAGCCGGCCCGCGCCGCGGGAATTCGCGTGGTGCACCCGCGCTTCGGCATCATCCTCAGCCCCGAGGGCGGCGCGCTCGCCAAGATGCTCCCCACCGCGCGGCTCGGGGCAGGCGGTCCGCTCGGCGGCGGGGAGCAGTGGATGAGCTGGATCGCGATCGACGATGTCCTCGGCGCGCTGCTCCACCTGTTGGCGCATGGCACCATCCACGGGGCCGTCAATGTGGTCGCCCCGGCGCCGGTGCGAAACGCGGAGTTCGCCGGCACTCTCGGCACCGTCCTCCACCGCCCCGCAATCCTCCCGGTGCCGGCGTTTGCCCTGCGACTCCTCTTTGGGGAGATGGCCGACGCGACGCTGCTTGCATCCAGCCGTGTCGCGCCCACCGTCCTCGAAGCCCACGGGTATCGGTTCCGCTTTCCGACACTGGAGGGCGCGCTCTCCCATGTGCTCGGACGCGAGACGGCACGCACGACGTGATGGGTCACGCTGCTGCGGCACGCATCGCGCTCCTGCTGCTTGGGGTCGCGGGCACCCTGTCCGCCCAGAATCCCGTGCGGCACTACCGCGCGCCCTCCCTCGCGGCTGCGCCCACGATTGACGGTCGCCTGGACGAGGCGAGCTGGGCGATGGTCCCCTGGAGCGAAGCGTTCGTGGACATTGCGGGTAGCGCTCGGCCGGCTCCGACGTTCCGTACCCGGATGAAGATTGCCTGGGACCCGGAGTACCTCTACCTCGCCGCCGAGCTGGAGGAGCCGCATCTCTGGGCGACGCTGACGACCCGCGACGCGGTCATCTATCACGACAACGAC
>JBBRGR010000313.1:0-3396 GCA_038223815.1 Gemmatimonadales bacterium | reverse complement strand
TGGGGCAGGTGATCGCGCTGGAGGCGCGTCGGCCGGACGATCTCCTCTACTTTCGTGGGGCGGACAGCGACCGGATCACCCATGTCGTGATCCAGGCGGGGGACGATGCCATCGTGCACAGTACCGTCGAGACCGGGCGCGTGACGCGCGAGTCAATCCTCACCGGGTCGCGCGCCGCCCCGCTGCTCGATCGCCTGGTCGCCGTGCGTCGTCTCACCTGATGCGTCGGCTGGTCCTCTTCGACATCGACGGGACCCTGCTCCTGAGCGCCTCAGCTGGGCGCGATGCGATTCGTGCCGCGTTCGCGGCCGAGTTCGACGATCTCGGCTTCTTCGATGCGGTGCGCTTCGATGGCAAGACCGATCCCCAGATCGTCGCGGAGTTGTATGCGTCCGCGGGACACCCCGCGCGCGCGACCCCGGAGCGGACCCGCGAGCTCCTCGATCGGTACTTGCAGCATCTCGAGCAGGAAGTCGCGCGCGCGCCAGGGCGCGTTCGAGCACTACCCGGTGTGGTCGCGCTTCTCGACGCACTGGACGCGCGCTCCGACGTGGTCGTGGGGCTGCTCACCGGCAATGTGGTGCGCGGCGCCGCGCTCAAGCTGGGGGCGGCCGGGCTCCCGCTCGAGCGCTTTGCGGTCGGCGCGTACGGTTCGGACAGTGCGCACCGTCCCGATCTTCCCCCGATCGCCGCCCAGCGCGCGGAGGCTCTGCTGGGTCGCGTCCCGACAGGGCACGACGTCGTGATCATCGGGGACACGCCCGCGGATGTGACCTGCGGCGCTTCCATCGGAGCGCGCGCCATCGCGGTGGCCACCGGGGCGTACTCGCGTGAGGTATTGCACGAGGCGGGGGCCCATGCGGCCTTCGACACGCTTGCCGACACGGCGGCCGTGCTGGAGGCGATGCTGTGAGGGGGGCGCCGCTCTCGGAGGACCTTGCGCGGCTGGCGCGTCCCGCGACCGCCGCGCCGTACGAGGCGATTCGGCTGGCGCTCCTCGACCACTTGCTGGCGGCCAACGCCGGCGGGGCACTGACGGCGGCAGCGTGGGAGGGTGCGTTCGCGGCCGCCGCCACGGCCCTGCGCGACGCCGTCCTGGACCACGCGACCATGGGGATGCATGCGGCCGGACGCCGTGCCCGCTACCCCGCGAGCGTGCTGGAGCGGCAACTTCCCGATGCGATCGCCGCCGACACCCTCCTCAACCGGCTGCTTGCCACGGGGATCCCCCTCGAGGCGCTCGCCTCACTCCCGGATAGCCCGGCAGCACGCCGTGCGCGCGGATCCGCGCTGGAGGGGGCCTGGGAGGCGGCGGTCACGCTCGCGCTGGAGGAATCACGCCGCTGGCACGCCGCGGCCGCGTGGGTCACCATGTGGCGGCGGCCGCTCGCACCGCTCGTCGCCGGCGTGGGTGGGCTGGCTGTCGCGCTGACGCTCACGGCCGCGTGGCTCGGGGGGCAGCTCACCCCGCCCGAGTGGTTCCGGCCCATTCACGAGGCCTTCTGGCGGCTGCCATGGCCATAATCGGGATCGGGTTGGATGTCGTCGAGCTCCCCAGGGCGCGCCAGCTTCTCGCCCGGCATGGCTCGCGCATCCTCGCCCGCACGCTGACCGATGAGGAGCGCGGCTACCTGGACACACTGGGTGACCCTGCCCCAGCCTTTGCGGCACGCCTGGCGGCCAAGGAGGCGGTCTACAAGGCCCTGCAGGTGCTCCCTGGGGCGCGGGCGGTGGGTTGGCGGGAGATCGCCGTCCGACGGTTGCCCGATGGTCGCCCGGAGGCGGTCCTGACGGGTCGGGCAGCCGAGCTGCTGGCACCGCATCAGGTCAGTGTGCACCTCTCCCTCAGCCATAGCCGGGATGTCGCGGCGGCGGTGGCGATTCTGGAGGGGTGAATGGTTGACCCCTTCCAATCCCGACTAACCCACTCTACATTCTTTGGTCTCCTTCAAAGCGTTTGAGAATGAATCTCATCTATGCGACACTCCTCCTCGCTCTTTCGAGCGGTACGGCACCCGACTCCGCGGTGGTCGCGCGTCGGGTCGCCGCGTCGGCGCAGCTCGCCGCGCAGGAATACCGATTGGGTGTGGTGGGCGGGAAGGTGGTCGCCGCCGCCGAAGTCGAGGAAGCCCGCCTTTTCCTGACCGAGGCGATCCGGACGGCACGGACGCTGCCGGCCTCGGTCGCCGGTCCGACGGTCGCCGGGCTGGAGCAGGCGCTGGCGCTGGTGCAGCGCACGGGAATGCCGGATTCGGTGGAGCACGTCGTGCGTGGCCTGACCGATGGACTGGCCCAGGGTCTCGGCGTGGTGCTGGACGACATCCCCGAGCGCACGCCCTCGCTGGCACGTGGCCAGGAGATTTACCAGCGTGAATGTGCGTCGTGTCACGGCCGCGCCGGGGCGGGGGATGGTCCGGCGGCGAAGGTCCTGACGCCGCCACCCTCCAGCCTCAGCGATCATGCCGCCCTCGCCGACGTTACCCCGCTCGCCTTCTATCAGCGGATCACGATCGGTGTCGCGGGGACCGCGATGCCCGCCTTCGAAAGTCGGCTGCCGCTTGCGGATCGCTGGGCGGTGGCGGCCTATGCCTCCACGCTGCGCCAGGATGCCCCCCTCGGCGACGTCCCGCCGGCCCTGCGCGCCTACCCGGCCGTCGCCAGGCTGAACGACGGCGAGATTCTGGCGGCACTCGGACCAGGCGCCACGCGCGGTCAACTCTCCGCCGTCCGCCATTTGCAATCCACCGACGACGACGGGAGCGAAGTTGCCGCCGCTTTTGCCGCGGTGCGCAGCAAGGTCGCGGAGGCCACGGCACGCTCGGCGGCCGGGCAGCACGTCGCCGCGGTCGCCGCGGCGTTCGACGCCTACCTCGCCTTCGAGAAGATCGAGCGCACGGTCCGCTCGCGCGAGCCCTCGCTGGCGACGAAGCTCGAGGCGTCGTTCGCCACCCTGCGGACGCGCGTGGCCGGCGGAGCCACTCCCGAGGAGCTCCGTGCGATGGAGCGCGGACTCGCCGTGGAGCTCGAGCAGGCGGAGCGCGCAATCGGCGACGTGCTCTCGCCGTGGAATTTCTTCCTGCAGTCCCTCGCCATCATGCTGCGGGAGGGGATCGAGGCGATCCTCATCATTGGCGCGCTCATGGCGTTCCTGGTCCGGGTTGGCGCCGGGCATCGTCGCCGCGACATCCACATCGGCGTAGGCGCCGCCGTAGCCCTGTCCCTGCTCACGGCCGTGCTCCTCGAGACGGTGTTCCAGCTCTCGCCCGCCAACCAGGAGACGCTCGAGGGGCTGACGATGGTGACCGCCGTCGTCGTCCTGTTCTACGTCTCCTACTGGCTCCTCTCCAAGATGGAAGTCCAGAAGTGGACCGCGTTCGTGAAGGGGCGTGTGCAGGA
>JBBRGR010000312.1:0-3405 GCA_038223815.1 Gemmatimonadales bacterium | reverse complement strand
CGCTCGCGCCGGAGATCACCGTCAACGGCATTGCACCGGGCACGGTCCTCGTCCCCGAGGACTACGACGACGCGCGGCGCAGCTTCCTCAGTGAGACGACCCCGCTCGGCCGTCTCGGCACCCCGGACGATGCGGTGGCTGCGCTGCGCTACCTCGTCCACCACGCGCCGTTCGTCACCGGCGAGACGATCGTCGTCGACGGCGGCCGCCTCCTCCGGCGATGATCGCCCTCGGCGACGTCGCCATCATCGGCGGCGGCTGCTACGGCGCCTTCTACGCGGGCCAACTCGCCAAGGCGCACGCGAAGGGCACCGTCACCTGGCGACGGCTGCTCGTGGTGGATCGCGCCGCCGATTGCGCGATCGTCCCCGTCCTCGACGGGATCCCGGCGGCGGAACTCGTCGTGGCGGAGTGGGGCGCGTTTCTTGACGGCTGGCTCGTCGAGCAGGAGCGCCGCGAGGACGACCAGATCGTTCCCTCGCCCCTGATGCCCCATCTCCTGGCGCAGTGGCTGACGCGACGCGCGGCCGCGACCTGGCCCCACCACGCCGTCGAGATGGTGAACGCGGAGGCACCGCTCGGCACGCCGTTCGACTGGCTCCATCCCGGCGACGGAGTACGCTATGTGTCGTTCGCGGATTGGCTCTGTCCGACGCACTGCATCGAACCCGCCACCTGTCCGGCCATTGCCGCGCCACGCAGTTGGGAGATGGGCGAGGCCGTGGCCGCATGGACCGAGGCGCGTCGGGCCGAGCGGCCGACCGCAGGGCCGGCGCTCTTCACCTGCCGGCACATGGTCCACGGCGTCGGGATGTATCGCGCCCGTCTCGCCTTCGAGGGCCTTGCGGCGCTGGCTGCCCAGATGGCGATGACACCGGCCGGTGCGGATCTTGTGGTCGGATCCGTGTCGGCGTGTCACGGGGCGGTGGGGATTTTGAGGGTGAACGGCGAGCGGTGAACGGGAGAAGTGGTGAGGGGTGAGGGGTCAGGGGGTGGTCGCCCCCTCACTCCTCACCCAGCGCGGCCGGAGGCGACGCCCCGTTCACCGTTCACCCCCCCCGCGGAACCCGCCCCACCACCAAATCGTTCTATATTCGCGACGCGCTACTGACCACGACTCTTTCCGGATCTCTGCATGACCGCCCCGACTCGCACCGAATCTCTTGTCATCATCGGCTCCGGCCCCGCCGCCTGAACGGCCACGATCTATGCGGCGCGCGCCAAGCTCGATCCCGTCGTCTTTGAGGGCGAGCCATCGCGCGAGATGATTCCCGGTGGACAGCTGATGTGGACGACGGACATCGACAACTTCCCCGGTTTTCACGAGGGCGTGGATGGGCAGGAGCTGATGGAGCGGATGAAGCACCAGGCGGTCCGCTTCGGCACGCGGGTCGTGAGCGAGAACATCGCGTCGGTGGATTTCTCGCAACGGCCCTTCGTCCTGCGGCCGACATGGAGTGAGCCGGTGATGGCGCAGGCAGTCATCGTCGCGACCGGGGCACGGGCGATCTGGCTCAATGTGCCCAACGAGGCGAAGCTCGCGCAGAGCGGTGGCGGCGTCTCGGCGTGTGCGGTCTGCGATGGGGCGCTGCCGTTCTATCGCGACAAGGTGCTTGCGGTCGTGGGGGGCGGCGACTCCGCGATGGAGGAGGCGACGTATCTCACCAAGTTCGCGCAGGAGGTCGTGATCATCCACCGTCGAGAGTCCTTCCGTGCCTCCAAGGTGATGGCAGAGCGGGCGCTCAATCATCCGAAGATCCGCGTGGCGTGGAACTCGGAAGTCACTGCCGTGATCGGCGAGGACGAGATCACCGGCGTGATCCTTCGCGATACCCTCACCAGCGAGGAGCGGACGCTGGAGGTCGGTGGGCTGTTCGTGGCCATCGGCCACACGCCGAACACCGCGTTCCTCGACGGGCAGCTCGCGACGACCCCGAAGGGCTACATCGAGACGCCAGTCTCGTGGCGGACCGAGACCAATGTCGAAGGCGTCTTCGCCGCCGGCGATGTGATTGACGAGTACTTTCGTCAGGCCGTGACCTCTGCCGGGAGTGGCTGCATGGCGGCGCTGGAGGCGGAGCGCTGGCTCGCCCATCACGGCCTCGAGCCGGTCGCCGCGACGACGTGACGACCACGACCGGACTCGGGACCGAGGGGATCACGACCGGTGGCTTCGTCCAGAACTGCTGGCTCCTCTGGGACGAAGCCACGCGCGACGCCGTGGTGATCGATCCGGGGGAGGGCAGTGACGAGATCCTCGCCAGGATCGCCGAACGCGGTCTCGTCGTGCGCGCCATCTGGCTCACCCACGCGCACATCGACCACATCCTCGGCGTGACGGCCGTCCGCGAGGCCACCGGCGCTCCGGTCTGGCTGCATCCCGCCGACCGCCGCTGGTACGATGCCCTGTCGGAGCAGGGTCGCTTCTTCGGGATGAGCGGCCTTGAGCCCTTGGCTCCCCCGGAGCACGACCTCGCTGATGGACAGGAGCTCGGGGTTGGTCCGTGGCGTTTCCTCGTGCGCCACGCACCCGGGCACGCCCCAGGGCACGTGGCCTTCCTCGGCCACGGATTGGCGATTGCCGGCGACCTCCTGTTCATCGATTCCATCGGACGGACCGATCTGGCGGGAGGCGACCATGCCACCTTGCTCGATAGCATCCGCCGGGTCCTCCTGCCGCTTCCCGACGAGACCCGCGTGCTCCCCGGGCATGGCCCCGAGACTACGATCGACCGCGAGCGGCGACTGAACCCCTTCCTGCAGACGGGCTGACCACCCCGCACGGACCGTTTCGTGACGCGGCGTTGACTCAGCCGACATCATGAGGGCGTATCCTCCGTGGCATCTCCCGCTGGAGTTGCTGATGCCGAGTGATGTCCTTCGCCCCGTCGATCGCTGGATTGCGGTGTTGAACCTGATCCTCGCGATCAGTTGGGCCCGTCACCGCGAAGCTGCACCCGTGGCCGGATGGTACGCCACGACGCACCTGCTCGCCGCCTTCCTGCCCGCCTTGCTCGTGCGGCTCCCCACGACACCCCATGCCGTGACGCACTTCCTCCGCGAGGGCTATCCGCTGGCGTGGCTGGCGCTGGTGTGGGGTGCACTCGGGATTCGCCGCGACGCAGGATTGCTGGGCGAGGCGAACGATGCGCTTGTCGCAGCGTGGGATCATTCGTTGTTTGGCCAGCACCTCAACCTCACCTGGATGCCGGCCATGCCGTGGGCCTGGTTCCGTGAACCGATGTATGCCATCTACAATGCGTACTACCTCCTGCTGGTGGCGATTCCCCTGGTGTTGCTCTGGCGCGGGTGTCCACGGACCGCGCGAGAAGTTGTCCTCCGCCTCGCCGTCACCTACGCCACCTGCTTCGCGATCTACGCCATCTTCCCCGTCATTGGACCGAT
>JBBRGR010000311.1:0-3420 GCA_038223815.1 Gemmatimonadales bacterium | reverse complement strand
CCGGGGGTTTGGGGGCAGCGCCCCCAACCTTGACCCGGCAAGACCGCAGAGACTAGGCTCCCAGAATGCTCAAAACCCGCATCATCCCCTGTCTGGACGTCGCCGATGGCCGCGTCGTGAAGGGCGTGCACTTCGAGTCGCTCCGCGATGCGGGGGACCCGATCGAGCAGGCCGCGCGCTATGATCGTGAAGGTGCCGATGAACTGGTCTTCCTCGACATCACCGCGTCCTACCGTGCCCACAGCACGACGCTGACGATGGTTGAGCGGGTCGCGGAGGCGATTTTCATCCCCTTCACCGTCGGCGGTGGGATTCGCTCGGTGGAGGATGCAGGCGCCGTGTTGCGCGCGGGGGCCGACAAGATTGCGGTGAACACGGCGGCGATTCGCGACCCGGAACTCATCTCTCGGCTCGCGGAGGCGTATGGCGCGCAATGCGTGGTGGCCGCCGTGGATGTCCGCCGGGTGGACGGGCGTTGGATCGTGATGGCCACGGGTGGGCGCGAGGCAACGGGCCTCGAAGCCCTCACGTGGCTTGCCACGCTGGAGGATCGTGGGGCGGGGGAGATCCTGCTGACCTCGATGGATCGGGATGGCACCCGCGCTGGCTACGACCTCGACCTGACCGAGGCCGCGGCGAAGGCGGTCGGCCTCCCGGTGATCGCCTCCGGTGGTGCCGGCACGCTGGCCCACCTGGCAGATGCGTTCGAGGCGGGAGCCCATGGGGTGCTCGCCGCCTCGATCTTCCACTTCGATGGCACCACGATCGCCGAGGCCCGGGATTTCCTTCGCGGGCGCGGGATCCCGGTGCGGCCCGCCCGCTAGAACTCGTTGCTGAAGCTGATGAACTTCGTCCGGCCGCCCCGCTCGACGATGGAGCCGAAGAGCCGCCGAGTGAGCGTGCTGTCTGCCGTGCGGTAGCCCACCGTGCAGGGTCCCCACAGGGTGGTGGGGCCGCGCAGCATCTGCAGCGTGTCCGCTGCGCACTCGAGCCGCTGGAAGGTGAGTCGTCCCCCCCCATAACGTTGCAACACCCGCTCGATCCCTTTGCTGCTCTCCGCCGTGAGCTGCAGCCAGAAGATCCCCGGGTCCAATTCGTACGGCGGCTCGCTGTAGCGGTGATCCGGGAACACCAACCAGCTGAACTCGGCCCGCGTCACCAACATCCCACGGAGCGCCACGGTGTCCTGGGCCGAGATCGCGGCAAGAAACCGCTTTGCCAGCGCCTGCCGCCCTTCGGCCCCGCCCTCAAGCCGCTCCACGGCAGTCAGGCCCGTCCGGAAGCGACGCACATACTCGTCCATCGGCAAGATCGAATCGATCACATCACCCGGCTTCGCCCAGGGGCGACTGGTATCCGCCGTCGCCACCGCGACGGGCTTCTCAGCAGCTCGACAGGCCGGCAGCGCAAGACACAAGAACAGCAACGCAATTCGTCGCATGAGCGGCTTCCTGAAGTAGGAGAGTCGCAGGCTGGCTGTGCGCCAACCTGCGACCCCCAATCCTAATGACTTGTGCCTCGGGCCTACGACCTACGACATCAGTTGTTGCTGTACGACGTCCACCCCTCCCACCACTTCCCGCCGGCCGGATCGGCCGCACCGCGATACGCGGTCCCGGCAATGAAGGCGCCGGCGCGGAAGAGGAGGTCGCCGCTGAAGGCGGTCGTGCCACCGGTACGGGGCGCGACACCAGCGGCAAGCGACCAGTCGAAATCCGCGACCGTGAGAGGCGCCGTCGGGAACTTGGTGAAGAGCGTCGCCGCAGCCGTTGCGGCCGAGTACTCCAGGTCAGCCGGGAGGCCGCCATAGGTTTGCTGGCCGGCCTGGAAGAGCACCGGCGAGTCGGCGGCGTAGATTCCCTTGAAGGAGAGGAAGCCGTCCGTCTCGCGGGTCTTGGAGGCCGCGTCACGGTAGCCGATGGCCGCGGAGGGCCACCGGGCGAAGATGCCGTTGACATAATGCCCGCCGGTACCGCGGCGGAGTACTGCGCCGAAGCCGCCCGACGCGCCGACGATCCCCGGCCCCGTGCCGATCATGGTGAAGTTGGCAACGACCGGGACGGTGAACGGCGCCGAGTTGAAGCCGAGGTCGCAGCCCGAGCCGTTGCAGCCGTCGTTCTCGATCCCCTGCGGGTCGCCCGAGACGTTGCCGGCGCCAGCGCGCGGGATGAGGATCTTGCTCTGGTAGCCAATGAGGAACTGCACGCGGCCAGCATACCCTTCCGACATGTCGAAGTGGTCGTCACCGGACTGGTACGAGACGAGGAACTTCGCGTCCACCGCGCCCCCGAACCACTCGAAGTGGTCGTCGAGACCGTTCAGCGCCTCGAGGTGGTTGAGGATCGTGCCGTTGCCGATGCCCGCGAGGGTGAACGAGTTGAGCTCGGCGTCCTGCGCCGGCCCGAAGCCGGCATATTCCACCCGGACATAGCTCAGACGGCCGCTGTTGTCGCTGTTGTTGTTTCCGCCTGAGTAGGGCTGCAGCGGGTTGTCCGCCGAGGTGCCGGTGCCCTCGATGTTGACGACCCCGGAGCGGTTGATCACGCCGTTGCCGATGATGATGAGGCCACCCCAGTCGCCCGGCTGACGCTGGCCAGCGGCCTGCGACGAGGTGAAGACGATCGGATTCGCCGCGGTGCCGATGGCATTGATCCGCGCGCCACGCAGCACGAAGAGCGAGGAGCCGATCGTGGCGAAGTCGCCCTCGATGCGGGTTCCCTCCTCGATCGTCAGCGTCGCGCCATTGGCGACCCGCCGGAAGCCCTTGAGGCGGTAGACGTTCGCCGCGGTCCACATGGTATTGGTGGTGATGTCGGCGGTGACGTCGATCAAGCCGACGCCCTGGGTCGTGACCGCGACCTCGGCCGAGAAAGCGGAGGTCCCGGCGGCGCGAACGGCCGCGATCCGGTAGCGATACTGGGTGTTGAGCGTCAGGCCGGCATCATCGTACTGCACGGCGGTCGCCGCCGGAGTGGCGACGTTGGCGAAGGCCCCCGCGGCACCGGTCGCGCGCTGCAGCACGAAGGACGTCGCGGCGGTGGTCGGCGCCGTCCAGGTCACCCGGACTGCAGTCTGCCCGGTTGCCGCCGCGGCGAGGCCGGCGGGCGGGTTGTTGGTGACCGGCGGGGGCTGCACCGGATCTTCACTGCATGCACCCAGCAGGGCGAGCGAAACGAGCATCGCCGCGCGCGTGGTCGAACGGTTGCCAAACATCATTGGTGTCCTCAGTGGTGAGTGGAGCATGCAGGCCAAACGCCGACATCCTGCGGGAATCAACCCGGGGGGTGTCGGCGTTGTGTCGTGATGCGGTCACGATGTGGTCACGATCAGCGGCAGGAGGGGCGAGGCATGCCTCACCCCTCCTGCCGCCAGCTCAACCCCACCGACAGCGTGCGCCCGGCGTTGTACTGCTCGCGGATG
>JBBRGR010000310.1:0-3430 GCA_038223815.1 Gemmatimonadales bacterium | reverse complement strand
TGCATTTGCCACCGGCAGCGGTCTATATTTCCTCCGCTTCTCCCACCCACAAAAGCCCAAGGTCCGATAGCCCATGACCGCGCCCAATTCGCGTGAACGGATTCTGCCACGGCCCATCGAAGAGGAGATGAAGCAGAGCTTCATCAACTATTCCATGAGCGTGATCGTGTCGCGCGCACTGCCCGACGTGCGCGACGGACTGAAGCCGGTGCACCGGCGAATTCTTCACGCGATGAACGAGCTCGGCCTGGTACCGGGCCGGGGGTACAAGAAATCGGCGACGGTGGTGGGCGACGTCCTCGGCAAGTACCACCCGCACGGCGACGCTTCGGTCTACGACGCGATGGTGCGCATGGTGCAGGAATTCTCGCTCCGCTATCCGCTGATCGACGGGCAGGGCAACTTCGGCTCGGTGGATGGCGACCCCGCGGCGGCGTACCGCTACACCGAAGCCCGCTTGACCCGCGTGGCCGTAGCCCTGCTGGAGGACATCGACAAGGACACCGTCGTCTTCCAGCCGAACTACGATGACCGGCTGGTGGAGCCCACGGTGCTTCCGTCCAAGATTCCCAACCTGCTGGTGAACGGCTCCAGCGGCATCGCGGTGGGCATGGCCACCAACATCCCGCCCCACAACCTCAGGGAAGTGGCCAAGGCGGTCGAGCTCCTGGCGGACCAGCCTGACTCCACCACGGAGGACCTCCTCAAGCACATCAAGGGTCCCGACTTCCCCACCGGCGGCTACATCTACGGCACCAGCGGCCTCAAGGAGGCCTACATCACCGGGCGCGGCAAGGTGATCATGCGGGCCCGGGTGCAGGTCGAGGAAAAGCCCTCCACCGGGCGCAGCGCCATCGTCGTCACCGAGCTGCCCTACCAGGTCAACAAGGCCACGCTGCACAAGGACATCGCGTCACTGGTCAACGAGAAGAAGATCGAAGGCATCAGCGACGCGCGGGACGAATCCGACCGCGACGGAATGCGCCTGGTCATCGAGCTCAAACGCGATGCGAATCCCGGCGTGGTGCTAACCAGCTCTACAAGCACACCTCGATGCAGTCCACCTTCGGCGTGATCAACCTGGCGCTCGTCAATGGCGCGCCCAAGGTCATGACGTTGAAGGAGATCCTCGGCCATTTCCTCGCGCACCGCCATCAGGTGATCGTGCGGCGGACCGAGTTCGACATCGCCGAGGCAAAGAAGCGCGAGCACATCCTCGAAGGCCTCAAGATCGCCGTCGACAACATCGACGAAGTGATCGCGATCATCCGCTCCTCGGCCGACACGGGCGAGGCCGACCGCCGCCTGCGCGACCGTTTCGCCCTCACGGAGCTGCAGGCCGACGCGATCCTCAACATGCGCCTCGCCAAGCTCACCGGGCTCGAGATCGACAAGCTCGAGGCCGAGCTGGCCGAGGTGCGCGCCACCATCGCCGAGTTGCAGAGCATCCTCGACTCACGCGACAAGCGGATGGGCATCCTGGTGGCTGAGGTCGAGGAAGTCGCGACCACGTACGGCGACGCCCGGCGCACCGAGATCCTCCGCGACCAGGGGGAGTTCTCGGTCGAGGACCTGATTGCCGAAGAGGACATGGTCATCACCATCTCCCACACCGGCTACATCAAGCGGATTCCGGTGAGCACCTACCGGAAGCAGCGCCGTGGTGGCCGCGGGCTGACGGGGATGGAGACCAAGGAGCTCGACTGGGTCGAGACGCTCTTCATCGCGTCGACCCATGACTACCTGATGTTCTTCTCCGACGCCGGGACAGTCTACTGGCTCAAGGTGCACGAGATCCCGCAGGGCGGGCGCGCGGCGCGCGGCAAGCCGGTGGTCAACTGCATCAACATCCGCGAGGGGGAGCGCATCGCGGCGCTGGTGCCAGTGCGCACCTTCGGCGACGACGAATGGCTGATGTTCGCCACCCGCAATGGCACCGTGAAGAAGACGGTGATGTCGGCGTACGGGAACGTCCGCACGGTCGGCATCAACGCCATCAACATCGAGCCCGGCGATGAACTCATCGACGTGCAGAAGACCCGCGGCAACGACGACATCGTCCTTGCCACCTCCTCCGGCATGTCGATCCGCTTCCACGAGAGCGACGTCCGCGAGATGGGGCGCGCCACCGGTGGCGTGAAGGGCATCGAGCTCGGCTACGAGGATCGTGTCATCGGCATGGTCGTGGTGCGCGAACGCGCCGAGTTGCTGGTCGTCTCCGAGAAGGGGATCGGCAAGCGCTCCCTGATCGGCGACTACCGCGTGCAGAAGCGCGGCGGCAAGGGCATCATCACGATGCAGCAGACGCCGAAGACCGGTCGCCTCATCGCGCTCAAGGATGTCCTTCCCGAGGACGAGCTGATGATGATCACCAAGGGCGGCATCATCATCCGCTGCCCGGTGCAGGGGATCCGCATCAGCGGCCGAAACACCCAGGGCGTCAAGCTGATGAACCTCGACACCGACGATCGCATCGTCGATGTGGCGCGCGTGCAGAAAGAGGACGACGATGGCGTCGAGGACCCGATCGTCGACGGTGGCGACGTGCTTGGCTCGGACGACACCGCGACGTGATCGGGCCAACGCTCGCTGACCTCCGGGAGGCCCAGTCGGGACTTCTCGGCGTTGCCGAGCGGACGCCACTGATCGAGCTGCCGGGCAGTCGCCCGGTCCGCCTGAAGGCGGAGTTTCTGCAGCCCATCGGCGCCTTCAAGATTCGTGGGGCGTGGACCGCAATCCGGCGGCTGCCGGACGCGGACCGCGCCCGTGGCGTGGTTACCTCGTCGAGCGGCAACCACGGGCTTGGCGTCGCCTTTGCCGCACAACGCCACGGGATCCCCGCGGTGGTCGTGATGCCCGAGTCGGCCCCGGCCGTCAAGGTGGCAGGCGTCCGGGCACTCGGCGGCGAGGTGGTCCAGATTGGCCGCACGCGCGGTCCGGAACAGACCGCCGAGGCCGAACGTCTGATGGCGGAGCGCGGCCTCTGCTTCATTCCCCCGTATGACCACCGCGACGTCATCGCCGGGCAAGGCACGTGCGGCCTGGAGATTCTCGAGGAGTGGCCAGCGGTCGGCACCCTGGTGGTGCCGGTCGGCGGCGGCGGGCTCCTCGCCGGAGTCTGCGCTGCGGTGCGCGCGGTGCGTCCCGACGTCCGGGTGATCGCGGTCGAGCCGAGCGGGATTCCGAAGCTCTCGGCGGCGCGCGCCGCGGGCGGACCGGTGGACCTGGACGGTGGCACGAGTCTGGCCGACGGCTTGTTGACTCGATCCATCGGCCAGTTGACATGGCCGCAGATCGCCCCGACCGTCCACGAGGTGCTGTCCGTGACTGACTCCGAGATTCAGACCGCGATGCGGTGGCTGGCGGCGCAGGGTCTCAGAGTGGAACCCTCGGGTGCCGTCACGACGGCCGCGTGGCTGGCGGGGCGTGT
>JBBRGR010000309.1:0-3455 GCA_038223815.1 Gemmatimonadales bacterium | reverse complement strand
AGCCTTCGTGTTGAGCCTGCTGTGCACCCCCCTCACCGTCGCCTGGCTCGGCCCCCTCGGCGCAGCGCACCTCGGCTTCTACGCGCTGGCCAACGTGGCCGCGAGTGCCATCACGGCGTCGCGCGCGGGGTGGGCGCTCTTCCCCGCCCTGCCGGTGATCTTCGCGACGGTGCACCTCGCCTGGGGGAGCGGCTTCCTGTCCGGCTGCCTCTACTGGCCATTCCGTGCCCGCGACTAGTCCGACGCGATACCGGGCGGCGCGCGTCCTTGCCTGGAGCAGCGTCGGCGCGATGCTGGTCGCGTGGGGCATCGTGAATGTGCTGGGTGATCGTGTCTGGTGGGCGTTGCCGTTTCTCTATGGACCGCGCTGGGTTGCCGGGGCCCTCATACTCGGAACACTTCCAGCACTGATGCTGGCACGTCGCACCGGCGTCGTCACGCTCCTCCTCCTCAGTGCGGTGTACCTGTTCGGCCTCCGCGATCTGCGCCTCGGCGTAGGACGTTTGGAGCCGGGGAGCGGGACGGAACTTCGCGTCATGGAGCTCAACGCTGGCGCCGGGAGCGCCGGCGCCCCGGGCGCTGGGTCCATCCTCGCGGAGATTGATCGACTCACGCCTGATCTCCTTGTCATCGCGGAGTGCAGTGCGTCCCTCGGGGAGGCGATCACCGCCAGCGGAGGATGGACGGTGCGGCGGAGCAACACGTCACTCTGTCTGGCGTCGCGCTTCCCGGTGGAATCGTGGGAGGAGCGTGATCCGATGGATATCTGGATCGAGGGCGGTGCCGGGGCGATTGCCCGCGCCCGTGTCGTGACCCCAGGCGGCGTATTGCGTGTCGGGCTGGTCCAATTGGAGACGCCGCGCCACGCCCTCGACAACTACTTTGACCTCTCGGAGATCCCCACCCTCGGCGAAATCACCCGGCGCAACACTCGCCAGCGTGAACGCGAGTCACGGACAGCGCGCGAGTGGATCTTCGCGGGCAGTTCGGAGCCGACGATTGTCGTGGGAGACTTCAACCTGCCGATCGAGAGTGCCATCTACCAGCGATACTGGGGCGGGTTGCGGAATGCATTTTCCCGAAGCGGCATTGGCTTCGGGGCAACCAAGCAGACCAGGCTCTGGGGCATCCGCATCGATCACGTGGTGACCACCGACCAGATCCTCACGAGCGAGGCCGTCGTCGGGCGGGATGTGGGGTCAGACCACCTCCCGCTCTTTGTACGGCTCGTCGTGCGGTGGCCTTAGCGCACCAGCACGACGCGATAGCTGCCGACGTCCTGCAGCTGGTAAGTGCTCCGCGCGGCGGCGGCAACGACCCAGGCCCGGTAGTCGGTGGCCCGGTTGATGTCGCGGACGTACACGCGGGCGACCGCACCGCTGGTCAGGGCACCGGTGAGGATCGCCTGCCCCTGGCCGCTCATCAAGGTGGTGGTCCCCTGATAGCCGACGGCACGGATCGAATCGATCGCCGGGCCGCTGACGGCAAACTGCAGCGCGCCATCATTGCCGTTCGGGGTGACCAACTCGAGGGTCAGGACACCGGCCGCAGGGGCGATGGGCGTCGGGGCCGGGGTCGCACCGGTGGGGCCTTCGCCGCCACATGCCACCAACAGCGTGGCCGCGAGGGCAATCAGGGTCCGGCTGCCAAGGTGGTTCCTGGCCATCCGGCGAGCGAGCTTGAAGGTATACGTCATGGCGAGAGCCCTTGGGTGGTTCTGGTTCAATGGCCTCGCTGGCGGCTGGGCTGGCATGGCAACCTTGCGATTGCGGTAGCTCCCTGGCTCTGCGACCTCCGGTTTCCCGAAGTGTGCTCTGAGCAGCGTCCGAATCAGTATCGGCAGCACTGGAGTGCTGTTGAAATATCTAGCAATTGAGGGACCACGATGTCCCAGCTGCACGGATGTTTCTAACATATAGTAAGACATAGAGATACAAGATTTGTTCCGGTATGAAGCACACCACATTTTTCTGTGAATTGTATGAAAACTATACAGACAGCGCAGCGATGAATCGCGCCATCGGTCGATCCGCCACCCTCATAGCTTTGGCACTTGTCGCCGCCACGACGCTCACGAGCGCGCCCTCTCAGGCCGACCGCGTCGCCGAGACGATCTGGAGCTGCGTCGTGTGCGGCGAGGCGGGAGCGACCGATGTGCTTCTCAACCTGCTGCTCTTCGCCCCCCTCGGCGTTGCCTTCCGGACCCTCGGCCTCTCCTGGCCCCGCAGCCTCGCTGCCGCGCTCGGTCTGACCCTCGCGATCGAGACCACCCAGGCGACGCTCCTCGCCGGCCGCGACGCCTCCCTCGGCGACGTCCTGGCCAACACGCTGGGTGCCCTGGGGGGTTGGTGGCTTTGGCCGAAACTGGCGGAGCTCAGGCAGCCCACGCGCCAGCAGGCACGGCGCACCGCCGTTGCGCTCTGGTCGGCGAGCACCATGGTGTGGTTGTTGAGTGGCTGGGGAATGCATCCGGAGGGCTCAGGCCGAGGACCATGGGTCGGGCAGATCGGGCGCGTCTGGTCAGGGCACGTAGCGTTCCCCGGCACCGTGGATCACGTCGCCCTCAACGGGATCGAGGTCCCCAACGACTCCATGCCGTCGGTGGCGTCGGTGGGCACGCAGCTGGCGCTGAGGATCGCAGCGACACGTCACGACAGTGTAACACCCTCCCGACCAGTTGCACTGCTTCGGATTGTGGACGGCGTGGGGGCGCAGCAACTGAGCGCGGTGCAGCGTGGTGAGGGGCTGTTGCTCAGCGCGCGAGTGCGTGCGGCGCGGTGGCGCGTGCGGACTCCCACGTGGCGGTATGACGACGCGATGCGCGCACCGAGCGACGTACCGTGGGTCTTCGATTGGCGGTGGGATTCGGCTGGAGTCGTCCTCAGGAGTGGTCCGGCGGGCGCCAGCACTCTCGCCGCACTCGATGGGTTTTCGCCCTCGGTCGGACTCGGCTGGGTCTTTGTGCACCCCTTCGCGGCCGCAATCAGTCAGCAGGCCTTCTGGTGGACGGCCCTCTGGCTCGCACTATGGGTGCTCCCCTTCGGCTGGTGCCTGCGGTGGCTCGCGCGACAGGAGGCGTTCATCGGAGGGGTGGCGATGCTCGGCAGTTTCCTGGCGGCGTCGTGGCTTACCGGCCTGCCACTCCAAGCGGCGGAGCTCGCGGTGATGGGGGGGATGCTCTTGGCCGCGTCGGGGCGAGGCAGCCGCGCTGGGGCGGGGCAGCTGCGCGGGGGCGGGGCAGCCGCGCGGGGGCGGGGCGAGGCATGCCTCGCCCCTACTGGTTGGTGATCGTCACATCTCCGCCACTGCGCGGCTTGATCCACCACGTCCCATCCCCGCGCGGGACCAGCATGCCGCGGACGGTAATCGTCCGCCCTTCCCCGAAGAGCTGTGGCGGTGCCTGTAGCACCGAATCGAACAGCACCGAGGCACGACTCGCGGAATCGGCGGCATCG
>JBBRGR010000308.1:0-3461 GCA_038223815.1 Gemmatimonadales bacterium | reverse complement strand
ATGTGTTCGGTGCGACCGGGATGATTGCCTCGAGCCCTTCGACGCCGGTGGTGGCCGCGGCGACCGGGATGGTGCCGTTGTAGGACGTGCCCATCATGCCGACCTTGCCAGTGCTCCACGCGGCACGCACGTCCTCGGTGCCGCTGGCCGTGGTGAATCCCCTGGCGCGGCCATTCAGCCAATCGATCACTGCCTTCGGGGCAAGTTCCTCCGGCGCGCCACCGACGGTCGGACAACCCTGCGACAATCCCGTCCCCGGCGCCTCGGAATGGACCACCGCAAAGCCGCGGGGGACCCAGAGATCCACGAGCGAGTTGGAAATGCGATTCTTGGTGGGGCGGAAGGTGATGTCCGGCTGCGACGTGCGCTTCGGCGGGGTGGCGCCGACTTCCTGCTTGACATCCCAGAGAAACTGCCGCGGTCCGGACGTTCCCGAGAAATAGGGCGACGATTCGTAGATCACGGGGACCTTGAGTCCTTCCGTCTCGGTCTGCCGCTGCCGTGTCACATCGACGAACATGCGATCGCGCTTGCCGTCGCCGTCGGAGTCGAACTCGGTCTCGACCCAGAGCGTCTGGCGGATCCACTGGGTCGAGTCGGCAAAGCCGGGCACCACCTGCGCCTGGCCGCCAACGAAGACGGGGACGGTCTTGGCGACCTGCTGGGCGGCAGCGGTGGAGGCCAGCGTGAGGGCGATCGCAACGAGCAGCGAGGCACGGTTGGCGGCGGGGCGAGGAGACATGGGTGTCACCGGGCGAAACGTGGGCCGAAGGCTGCGCGTAGGGGGAGATCCAACAGAGACAAGATAGGGGAGATTCCGCGGATGTCACCCGTTCCCGTCTGAGGCCGCCGATGCTGGAAATACTGGTGTGGGGGGTGGTGACCACGCTGATCACCGTCGGGGTTGGCGGTGCGATCGTGGTGGTGGATCGGCGGCGTCGCCGCGAGGAGGCGGCACTGGAGCTCATCGAGGAGGTGGGTGATCGGGTCGATGCGCTCGATGGTGTGGAAGACCGGCTTGATCGTCTTGCGGAGCGGCTGGAGGCGGCTGAGCGGTCCCTGCTCCCACCCAAGCGCTCCTGAGGGTTCCGAACGCCCGGCGCTAACGCCCGCCGGCCAGATCGCGTCGCACGGTCAGCTTCTTTCCCTTGATGGTGCTGGCCCGGAGCGCGGCGATCACATCGACAATCCGCTCTTCGGGGACTTCCACCAGCGAGAAGCGATCGGTGATCTCGATCGCCCCGATCTCCGCCGCCGGCATCTTCGCCTCGTTGACGATCGCGCCGACCAGATCGGCAGGGCGAAGATTCTGCTTCCGCCCGGCGCCGATGTAGATCCGCGACATCCCCGCGGTCTTCTTCGATTTCTCGCGTGGCATCCCCTTCGGGGCCGGGGGCGGCGTGAGATCCATGCCCTGATCTTCCTTGGCCCCCGCGCCCGGTCCGCGCTCATGCGCCAGCTGGATCGCGGCCATGGCGATTTCCATCAGGTCGTGGTTCTCGCTGAGGCTCTCCACCACAACCCGGTACGGCTCGCTCCCCCCAGCCGTGATCGCTTCGGCGACCGCCGTGGCCGTGAGTCCGATACGTTTTGCCTGCACGTCGAGGAAGGTCGGCAACTGCGCCATCGTGACCCGCTGCCGGGTGGATGCCTCGATGTTGCGCAGGAGCCGATGCTCGCGCGGCTCGACCAACGTGATTGCCACGCCTTCACGCCCGGCACGACCAGTCCGGCCGATCCGGTGCACGTAGGCCGCCGGCGACTCCGGCACGCTGAAATTCACCACGTGCGAGAGCTGATCGATGTCGAGCCCACGCGCCGCGACGTCGGTCGCCACCAGCAAATCCACGTTGCCGGCGCGCGTCCGCTTCATGACGCGGTCGCGGGCCTCCTGCGTCATGCCGCCGTGGAGCGCTTCGGCGCGATAGCCGTGGCCGCCGAGCGTCTCGTGGAGCGAGTCCACTTCGGTGCGGGTGCGGCAGAAGACCAGCGCCAGGGTCGGCGCCTCAAGATCGAGGATCCGGCCGAGGGCGGCGATCTTCTGTGGTCGTGCCACCAGGTACGCCGTCTGGCGCACCTTGGGCGCCTCGCCGGCGAGCGGCTCGGCGCGGGCGACGTTCACTCGCAGCGGATTGTTCAGATGGCGCTCGGCAATCTTCGCGATCCGCGGGGGCAAGGTGGCGGAGAAGAGCGCCGTCTGCCGCACCGCGGGGGCGGCGTCGAGAATCGCCTCGAGCTCGTCGGCGAATCCCATGTCGAGCATTTCGTCCGCTTCGTCCAGCACCACGGCAGCGAGGCCGCTGAGGTCGAGCGTCCCGCGACGGATGTGGTCGAGGGCACGTCCGGGCGTCGCCGCGACCACGTGCACGCCGCGGCGCAGGATCCGGATCTGGCTATCGAAGGCCTGTCCCCCGTAGATCGGCACCACTGAGGTGCCAAGGGCCTTGCCGTAGCGGTGGAACGCCTCGGCGACCTGTATCGCCAGTTCGCGCGTGGGGACGAGCACGAGCAGGGCGGGGCGCTGCGGGACCGGCGGCGTGGCGGCGAGTCGCATCAGGAGGGGCAGCGCGAAGGCGGCGGTCTTGCCGGTACCGGTGGCGGCCTGACCGAGGAGATCGCGGCCAGCGAGCAGTGCCGGGATCGCCTCGGCCTGAATCGGGGTCGGTTCTTCATAGCCGAGCGTCGTCAACGCCTCGACGAGCGGGGCCGAGAGGCCGAGGTCCGTGAAAGTCGTCATCCCCCAAGATAGTCCGCAGGACGCGAGACGCCGTGGGTGGACCTTCCGACGACACGACGGCATTCTTCACCAATTGTACCCCAATGCACAACGCACGCTTGCCGGGGACACATGAGAGGGGGAGGGGGCTTGTGGGATACCACGATGTGGGGTCGCGCCTGAGGCGTCCGCTTCTGGCGTCCCTCCTCTTGGCATTGGCCGCGCCAGCTTCGGCGCAAGCCCCCGCGAAGTGGCCCACAGGGCTCACCCCCGCAGTCCGCGCGCCTGCTCGCCCACAGGAACGTCTTCTGCTGCAGCCCTTTGGCGTGATCCTCCCCGAGTCGATCGCCCCTGTCCTCGGGGTGCGACGCGACTCGCTCCGCCTGACGTCCCGCGGCGTGCTCTACGATGACATCACTCCCGGAGGAGGCGAGCTGGTGCAACCCGGTGACAGTCTCGCCGTGCATTTCATCGGTTACCTCGCCAATGGCACACCGGTCACGCGGTCCCGGGACGAACCCTTCCGCGTCCGGCTCGGCGCTGGACGGGTGATTGTCGGATGGGAAGAGGCGCTTCCCGGAATGCGGGTGGGCGGAACCCGGCAGGTGATCATCCCCTCAGCCCTGGGCTACGGCGCCAAAGGGAGCGGCGCCATTCCGCCGAATGCCACGCTGCTCTTTGACCTCCAGGTTGTCGAGCGCCGACCGTGACCATGGTGCTTGGCTTGGATGGGTGCCGGGTGAGC
>JBBRGR010000307.1:0-3462 GCA_038223815.1 Gemmatimonadales bacterium | reverse complement strand
GCGCCGCGGGAAGTTGATGCTGAGCAGCACCGGCACGTTCTCCGCCTTCAGTCGGCCAGCGACCTTCCATGCCTCGCTCCCGCCGGCAATCACGACGCGGAGGTTGAACTCCGTGGCAAGGTCGAGCGCCCGCTCGATTTCGCGCTGGCTGTTGGCGAGCATCACCACCACCTGCTGGCGGGCGAGCACGGGCTGCAATGCAGCCAGCGAGGGATCGTAGGCCGGTCGCGGCACTCCCTTCGGATTGCGCTCGTAGGCCGCCACCTGCTCGCGATAGCGCTGCGCGTCGAGCAATTCCTGCCGGATCGCGGCGAAAACCCCAAAGAGCGAGCCGGGGAAACCGCCGCCGCCACCACCGCGCGTGAAGGCCAGATGATGCGCCACGCCACCCTGCACAACCATCCGGGAGACATCGCTGCCGACGAGATTGATCAGCGCCGACTGGCCCCGGAAGACGCCGCTCCCGATCGCCGTCAGCGCCGTGGTGAAGCCCGCCGCGTGGGGCGCGGCGAACGTCGCCGGGTCCGGCGCCAGTTCGTGGACCACCATCACCTCCGGCTGCAGCCCAACCGCCTGGGTCGAGTTCGGTGCCCGTGGGGGCGACGCGCCTCCACCACCACCACCACCACCACCACCGCCACCGCCACCGCGACCACCCGCGCCAGCCGCCGGGGCCGCGACGGGCAAGCCGAGCGTCCCAGCGGCATCAATGAAACCGGGATAGATGGTGAGACCGGTGCCATCGATCACCCGGGCATCGGCCGGGACGGCCACCGAGGTGCCAAGCGCGACGATCAGTCCGTTGCGGATCACCAGCGTCCCGCCCTCGATCGCGGGGGCGGTGACGGGCACCAGCCTGGCATTGGTGATGGCGTAGGTCGCGGGACTGGAGCGTTGGGCGGCAAGCGGCAGCGCGATGAGCGCAAGACCGGCCACCGCTCCCGCGGAGCGGAGCAGCGAGACCATGACGATGTTCTCCTGGGGAAGAGCGAAGACCGACCCGAGTGGTGTCCGGCACGGCGCGCGGCGACCGATCGTGGTCAGCAGGATAACTTACCGCCGGCACGGCGTCCGTGCACCGCCCCTCGGAGAACCACCATGACTGTGCTGTCCCTGTGCCGTGCCCTCGCCCTGATGCCGCTGCTGGCCCTCCCCCTCCGCGCGCAGGATGCCGGGGAATGGCCGCAACACTCCCTCCTCCGGCCCACGCCTCCCCTCGTGATGCCGGGGCCAGCCGGGGCACCAGTCCCCCCGCCCTCGGACGCCATCGTGCTCTTTGACGGGACCTCGCTCGATTCCTGGGAGCGCGCTGGGGAGACGCGAGGGCTCCCGGCCGGGTGGCGGATCGTTGGTGGGGTCCTCGAAGTCAGCCCGGGTCAGGGCGGTATCGCGACGCGCCAGTCGTTCGGCGACGTCCAGCTTCACGTCGAGTGGCGGACGCCCACCCCGCCGCGCGGCGACGGGCAGAACCGCGGGAACAGTGGGGTCTTCCTGATGGGACAGTACGAGGTCCAGGTCCTCGACTCCTGGCAGAACGTGACCTATGCCGACGGGCAGGCCGCCGCGATTTACGGACAGTTCCCACCCCTCGTGAATGCCTCACGCCGGCCAGGCGAATGGCAGAGCGTCGACATCATCTTCCGGCGCCCGATCTTCACCGCCGCCGGCCGACTGGCCGTGCCAGCGCGGATGACGGTGTTCCACAATGGGGTGCTGGTCCACCAGGACGCCATCCTCCTCGGGCCGACCTCGCACACCGTCCGGGGGCCCTATCTCGCCCACCCCGACCAGCTCCCGATCGCGCTGCAGGACCACGGGACCCCCGTCCAGTTCCGAAACATCTGGGTGCGCCCCCTCCCCCCGGAGACGAAATAGCCCCCCACAAACCCCGGACGAACATCGGCCGGGGGTTGTGCGTATCACTCCTATGGACGAGTAACGGCATCCCGATTCTCGGCAATTGGCTGGACGGGTCGTTAGTTTTCTTCGTGCGTAGGACCGTCCCTGACCCAGGAAACCGAGTGCCGTTCAGCAGTCTCTTGTTGCACCCCGACCTTCTCCGAGGCATCAAGGAGCTCGGATTCACCCGTCCGACCCCAATCCAGGCCGACGCCATCCCCCCAGCGCTCGCCGGTCGCGACGTGCTCGCCTGTGCCCAGACGGGGAGCGGCAAGACCGCCGCCTTCCTGCTCCCGATTCTGCACCAGCTGATGGACAAGCCGCGGCGGACCACCAGGACCCTGATCCTGACCCCCACCCGCGAGTTGGCCGCCCAGATTCTGGCCGACCTCAATGATCTGGCCGTCCACACGCCGATCACCGGCGCGGCGGTCTTCGGCGGCGTCGGCATGGGACCGCAGGAGCATGCCTTCCGGAGCGGCGTGGACGTGATGATCGCCACGCCAGGGCGCCTCCTCGACCACTTCCGGGCGCCCTATGGCAAGCTCCCGGGCATCGAGTTCCTCGTCCTCGACGAGGCCGACCGGATGCTCGACATGGGTTTCCTCCCCGACATCAAGCGGATCCTCAAGCACGTCCCCGCCGCGCGGCAGACGCTCTTCTTCTCGGCCACCATGCCAGCGCCGATCATGTCGCTGGTGCGCGAGATGCTGAAGGACCCGGTGCTGATCAACCTCGAGCGGCAGTCGAAGCCCGCGGTCGGGATCACCCAGGCGCTCTATCCGGTCGCGCAGGAGCTCAAGTCCACGCTCCTCCTGACGTTGCTGCAGCGCGGTGAGATGCAGGAGGTGCTGGTCTTCACCCGCACCAAGCACCGGGCCAACCGCTTGCACGCCTTCCTCTCCAAGCATGGCATTCCCGCGGAACGGATCCACGGGAACCGCTCGCAGGCCCAACGGACCGAGGCGCTCGCTGGTTTCAAGAAGGGGAAGTATCGCGTCCTGGTCGCGACCGACATCGTGGCGCGCGGGATCGACATCGAGGAGCTCGGCCACGTCGTGAACTTCGACGTGCCGATGGTGCCCGAGGACTACATCCACCGGATCGGCCGCACCGCGCGCGCCGAGGCGACCGGTGATGCCTTCACCTTCGTGGCACCGGAGGAGGAAGGCGAGCTGCGCGACATCGAGCGCGTGCTCGGCAAGCGCTTGCCCCGAGTGAGCGTCCCCGATTTTGATTATCGCGCCAAGCCCGAGGTGACGTTGGAGGTCCCGCTCGCCGAGCGGATTGCCGGCATTCGCGCCCGCAAGGCCGACGAACGCGCCCGCGCCAAGGAGAAGGCGGCCCGCCGTGCCGCCCAACCCGGTGCGGCCGCGGCGCCGCCGGCCGCTCGCACCGAGCGTCCGCGTCCCTCGGCCCGCGGTCGAACCCCGAAAGGACGCCGCCCCTGATGGTTGAGACCGCTGTCACCCCGCATCCTCTCCCCGAGATCATTCAGGGAGGGATGGGAGTCGCCGGCTCCGCCTGGCGTCTGGCCCGATCCGTGTCGATGGTCGGCCAGCT
>JBBRGR010000306.1:0-3465 GCA_038223815.1 Gemmatimonadales bacterium | reverse complement strand
TGTCGCGAGGTGGTCGATCAGATCGACGTCGTCGTCCGGGAGATCACCGTGGCGCGGGTAGCGTGCGCGGAGCAGGGCGATCCCCGCGCGCCAGGTCCCGTCCGGCAGCGCCGGTAGGTCATGGCGTGCCGCGCGGTCGTGGCCATCCAGGCCCCAGCGGATCCGCGCCTGCTCGACCAGGGCGTGCAGATGGCGGAGTTGTTCGGCGCGGATGCCCGCGGCACGGCGGATCGGCAGATGCTCCAACAAGGCCAGCACCTCGCGACGGCCCCATCGCCCGGGGAGCGCATCGAGCAGCGCGATCACCGACGAGCCCACGGTGGAGCGCGAGCGCCACGGCCGTCCCGCCACTTCGTACGGCACTCGGTGCAGTCCCGGCTCGAGTGTGCCGAAGACGGCATCGACGGCGGGGAGATACGCCTCGAGGTCGGTCAGGTAGAGCGTGATGTCGTGCGGCTGCAGTGTGGGGTCTATGGCGAGCTGTCGCGCGACCTCTTCGCGCAACGTCTCGATTTCGCGAGTCGCCGAATGACAGCGGTGGGCGCGGAGCGAGGTGTCGTCGGCGCGTGGCGTGACCCGCGGCCGGGAGCCGTCGACGAGGGCGCGTTGTACGGCGCCGAGGATCGAGCGGTCGGTGGCGAGATGGTGCGCGCGCGGGAGCGACTCGATGGTGGCGCCGTCCTGGGCGCGCACGGCGGCGAGTGCCGCTGGCCTGCGGCGCGGGCGATCGAGGTTGAGCGGCTCGTCGCTCGGCACCCAGAGATGCCAGCGCACCGGCCGCTGCGTGGCGAAGGTGTGGATCGCATCGCGAATCAGTGGCGGCACGGTCGCGTCGCCGATGATCAGCAGAGCGGCCGGCCACCCCGTGGTGTCGGCGCTCCCGGCGGCGACGGCCTGCTGCCAGGTCAGGTGGCGGGTCACCAGGGAGGGGACGCTGGTGCCGGCCACGAGGCGTTGCCAGAGGTTGGCGTGCCACTGCTCGTCGGCGACGCCGCGGAGCGCCAGTTCGCTGCGTTCCCACGCCGCGATCATGGCGGGGCGGTGGAGCATGGCGTCGAAGAGGCGGCTACCCAGCCGATTCGCGAAGCCGATCATGACAAACGGGTCGTCGTCGGCTGCCGAGCGCGCGATTCCTTCCGGCAGCGTGCTGGCGATCTCGGGCAGCAGCGCGGCGATCCGCCAGCCGAGGGCACCGCGCCGCCACGGATCGTTGGTGTCGATGCCGTGGAGCCGATCGAGCAGAGTCAGCAGGGCGGGGAAGTCGAGCGACGCGGCGACGCCCTGGTGGCGTGCCACCGCGAGGGTCAGATGGCGGCGCAGGGCCGCGTGCCGGACCAATACCGTCGGTTGATCGAACGGGCCGGGGGCCAGCGCCTCGAGGTCGGCCACCACGCCGCGGGTGGCGGCGTGGAGGTCGGGACATTCGATCAGGGTGAGGCCCGTGGGGAACGGACCATTCGGGGTGCGCGGCATGATGGATGATCCTACGGGGGTGTGACAGGATGGGCAATGTGAGGTGGGGGCGCCGGGCGCCGCGTCCGTCGATGCCTCCCCGCGGCGGCGAGTACCCTCACGCAATGGCGCGGGAGTGAAGATGGGGGTGTATCCCTGGGGCGTCCCGGGTTGCTTTAACCCATCAGACAGGTTAAAAATTCCTTGCCGACAGTACTTCGTTCAGGCAACATGGTGGTCCGTCTCTATGGGCCGCCGCGTGAGCACCCGCCACCTCACGTTCACGTCACGATTGCCGGACTTGGGGAGGCGGTCATTCGCTTGGGTGCCGGCCCGAAGCCGCCGGTCGTCGTGCGGTCCGTCGGGCTCAACGATCGGCTCGTGTTGCGTGCGTGGGAGCTCGTCCACGTCAATCAGGACGAGATCCAACTCCACTGGGAGAAACGACATGGCCCGTGAGACTCCCATTCCGGCGGCATTGCGCGCCCAATTTGCCGAGGCGCGGCGGCGTGGGGCGCTCGCCAGGCGCACCGAACCGCATGGTCGGGCAGTCCGCGTCCTCCGGTCGAGCCGCCAACTGGTCATTGATTTGGTCAACGGCACGCAGCTTCGGCTTCCGATCGACCGCGTGCCTGGCATGGCAGGCTTGACCGATGCAGAAGTGAGCGACGTGACCCTGTCGCCGGGGGGCATGCTCGTGCTCTGGCCGCGGGTGGATCTGGACCTCACTGTCTACGCGTTGGCAATTCTTGCCCTTGGTGAGAAGACGGTGATGCGCGCCTCCGCCGCCGTCGCCGGATCCACCAAGAGTCCCGCCAAGGCCGCCGCCTCCCGGCTCAATGGCCGCAAGGGCGGCCGTCCCCGGAAATCCACCACCGGCTGAGGATCGTCACACCCACCGGGTAGCTTTCGGCGTCCCCATCCACCGAGCCCCGCCCTGACCCAACACACCAAGCTGCATCGCTGGATGGACCTCGTCGCAGTCCTCCTCTCGCGCCACTACGGCGCGACCCTCGCGGAGCTGCGCGACGAGGTACCCGGCTACAGCGAGGGCGCCGCCGAGTCGGTCCGACGCACCTTCGAGCGAGACAAGGATGAACTCCGCGCCCTCGGCGTCCCGATCGAGACGGTCGGTCGGCTCGGCGAGGCGGAGACGCGCTACCTCCTCCGCCCGCATGGCTTCTATCTCCCGTACCTCGTGCTGGTGGAAGAACGCGGCCTCAGCACGCCGAGGCGAGTGGACGCCGAGGGCTACCGCGCATTGGCGGCGTGCGAGTTCAGCAGTGCGGACCTCCAGCTCCTCGCCGATGCGGCGCGCCGGGTGATGAGCTGTGGTGATCCGATCCTGGCCGACGAGGCGCGCCACGCCCTCGCGAAGCTCTTCGTCGATCTCGACCCCGGCGCGCTTGCCCCGACGCCCGGTCTCAGTGTCGCGGCACCGCATGCCGCCGCCGATCCGGTGCATCTGCGTCTGCTCGGTGATGCCCTCGCCCGACGGAAGCAGGTGACCTTCACCTATCACGGCATCGAGCGTGATGAAGCCGAGCGGCGCACGGTGCTGCCGTATGGACTCGCGTACACGAGTGGCCACTGGTACCTGCACGCGCATGACCCGGCGCGTGGCGCGATCCGCCGCTTTCGGCTCAACCGGATCCGGGAGCTGGAGATCAACAGCCAGGCACCCCGCACACAGGACTACGAGATCCCGATCGATTTCTCGCTCGCAGCGGCGGCCGAGCCCGTCCTGGCCTGGGCGCTGGGTGACGATCCGCCTGTGGAAGCGACGGTCCGCTTCGTTGGCGAGAGCGTTGTCGCGCGCGGTGCCCGCGCTGAGGGGATGCCTGTCGTCGACAACAGTGATGCAGTCGTCTTTCACGTCCGTCGTCGCGAGGTCTTCCTCCGCTGGCTGCTCTCGCTTGCCGGTGACGCGGTGCCGCTCGCACCACCGGACTTGGTGCGCGATTGGCACGCGCTCGTCACGCGCACCGCGGCCGCCCATTCGGGGGAGGCGGC
>JBBRGR010000305.1:0-3472 GCA_038223815.1 Gemmatimonadales bacterium | reverse complement strand
GTCCACCGCGCCGGCGCGCCCGCGCCCGACCGGGATCCCCTCGAAATAGGCAATCGCCTGGTCCACCGAGAGCGCGACGACGTCCCCGATGCTCTTCCCGGCGATCAGCACCGCCAGCGACTCGGGCTTGAGTCGTTTCCCGTCGCAGACGATGCAGGGCCGCTCGACCATGTAGCCCTCGAGGTCCGAACGGACGGCGTCACTCGACGACTCGCGCCACCGGCGCGCGACATTGGCGAGGATCCCTTCCCATTCGCCCTCAGTCTCCTTGCTGCGCCCGCCATCGGCCACCCAGGTGATCTTCTTGCCGGGCGCCCCATCGAGCAGCACCTTTCGCACCGCGGGCGAGAGATCGCGCCACGCCGCGTTCAGGTCGAACTTGTGCACGCGGGCGAGCGTGGGCAGCACCACCTTGCGCAGGTAGCCGGTCGGCTCACCCCAGGGCAGGACCACGCCCTCGAGGATCGAGATGCTGGCGTCGCCGAGCACCAGCTCCGCGTTGGGGACCCGCGAGGTCCCGACGCCGTGACACTCGGCGCAGGCCCCGAACGGGGAATTGAACGAGAACTGCCGCGGCTCCAACTCCGGCAAGGACAATCCGCACGTGGGGCACGCGAAGCGCTCGCTGAAGAGTCGCGATTCCTGGGTGGACTTGGTCAGGTGCCGCACCACTTCGGTCACGCCGTCGGCGACGCGCAACGCCGTCTCGATCGAGTCCACGAGGCGACTGCGATCACTCGCGCGCACGACGAGCCGGTCGACCACTACGGCGATGTCGTGATTCTGCCGTCGGTTGAGGGCGGGGACAGATGTGAGGTCATGCGTCTCGCCGTCCACGCGCGCCCTCGCGTACCCCTGCTTCTGGAGATCTTCGATCAGGTCGCGAAACTCACCCTTGCGGCCGCGGACCATCGGTCCGAGCACCTCGATCCGGGTGCCGTCCGGCCATCCGAGAATCGTGTCGGCAATCTGCCCGGCGGAGGAGCGGGTGATGGGGGTGCCATCGACCGGACAGTGCGGAATACCCGCACGCGCCCAGAGGAGGCGCATGTAGTCGTACACTTCCGTGACCGTGCCGACGGTCGAGCGCGGATTCTGCCCGGTGGTCTTCTGCTCGATCGAGATCGCGGGCGAAAGCCCCTCGATCGCATCGACGTCCGGCTTCTCCATCAACCCCAGGAACTGCCTCGCGTAGGCGGAGAGCGATTCGACATAGCGGCGCTGCCCTTCCGCGTAGATCGTGTCGAACGCCAGGGAGGACTTCCCGGAGCCGGACAGCCCCGTAATGACCGTCAACGCGTTCCGGGGGATCCGGACCGTGACGTTCTTGAGATTGTGCTCGCGGGCACCGCGGACGACGAGGAACTCTTCAGCCATAGCCCCGAACAGTAAGGTGGACCGGGAACGGGGAGCAACGCGGCGCCTCCGCCGCGTCGGCCCGAGCCTTGCTCCAGAAGCCGCCATGCAGCTCTACCGACCCTCTCCCCGCGCCTGGGCAGCCATCGGCGTGCTCGCCGCCTGGGGCGCCGCGCTGGCCTGGCTCGGGGTCCGGCGATTGACCCAGACGGAATCCGCCATCATCAGCGCGGAGGCGGCGCTGCGCCTGGCTCCCGGGGCGTCCTGGTTCGCGCTGTACAGCGGCGAACTGCCGGTCGGACAGGCCGGGATCACCTTGGATACCCTCTCCCCGGGGTATCAGATCCTTGAGACCTTCTCGATGGAAACCCCGCAGGATGCGATGATCCTCCGGTCCTCGCGAACCACGGTGACCAAGCTCTCGGGGGCCCTCCAGGTGACCGAGATCTCGCATCGCTCGATCCGCGGGGGGTGGAGCGAAAGCTGGCGGGCGGCGATCGCGGATGGCCGGTTCCGACTCGGGGGCGACGGCGATTCGCTCCCCGGGGACGTCGAGATCGGGGTGGCGCCCACCACGACGGCCGTAGCGCCCTTCCGACTGGCACTCTCGGGTGGGCTGGTCGAGGGTCGCCAACGTCTCCTTCCCGGATATGCGGGGTGGCCCGGCGCGCTGGTGAGGCTCACCATGACGGCCGGGCGTGACTCGATGGCGGTCTTTGCGGACAGCGCCGTCATGGACCCCGCCACCGGCGACCTGCTCGTGGCCCATGAGGACTCCGCCCGCGCACGCGCGGTCGTCATCAGCGGCGACGGGCCAGCCGAGCGGTGGTGGATCGATGCGCGGGGTCGCGTGGTAGGAATCGAGACGGCCTTCGGCCTCCGGTGGGTCCGCACCGACTTCGACCTCGCGACCCGCGCGCTGCGGGACCGCAGCCCTGAGCGCGCCGCGCGACTCACCAGGAGCTACCCCGTGATTCGCACGCTGACTCGGCCCGCGGAAACCGCGACCCCGCAACGCTTCCTCCTGAGTCGGCGTGACGGGATGCCGCTCGATCCGGTGCTGCTCGCGCCGATGGCCGGTGGCCGACAGGAAGTGCGGGGCGACACCCTCGTGGTGCATCGTGCTGGCGCGTATGCGGGGGCGGTGGACCAGGAGCCGATTCGGCGCGACCCGCTGGAGGGCACGGCGGACCCGCGCATCGAGGAGATCGTCGCGCGGGCACGCACCGCCCTCGGCACGCGTTCCGCTGACGACAACGCGTGGATCACGGCGCTGACCACGGAGATCGCCACACGCGTCCGGCTCGACACCGCCGAGCGAGCCGCCGTGGGCGTCTCCCAGGCCCTCTCGGCGCGCCGTGCCCGCGCGGAGGGGATCGCCCGGCTCTTTGTGACGGCGGCCCACGCGGCGGGGCTGCCGGCGCGACTTGCCGTCGGGATCCGCCCGGTCGCCGATGGCTTCGAGAGTCACGCCTGGGCCGAGGTGCGCGTGGCCGGTCGCTGGCGCAGCGTGGACCCGGCGTTGGGCCGCGCGGAGGCCAGCACCGACTTGATCCGGGTGACGCGCGGCGGCTCCTCCAATCCGTGGCGGCTCCTGCCGCAGCTCGTGCAGTTGCGCGTGGTCGGCGTACCCACCCCTGAGGAGGCTCCATGATCCGCCTGCGCGGCGTGACCAAGCGATACGGCAAGTTCGAGGCAGTCCGCGGCATTGACCTCGACATCGCCAAGGGGGAGCTCTTCGGGCTGCTCGGCCCGAATGGTGCCGGCAAGACCACCACCATGCGGATGCTCGCGGGGATCCTCGCGCCGAGCGGCGGCACGATCGAAGTCGGCGGCGAAGACATCATCCGCCATCCGATGCGTGCCAAGGCGAAGCTCGGCTTCATCCCGGATCGTCCGTACGTGTATGACAAGCTCACCGGCGCCGAGTTTCTCCGCTTCACGGCTGCGCTCTACGGGCAGGACGGGACCGCCATCGAGGATCGCATCGACGAGCTCCTTGACCTGTTCGAACTCGCCCCCTGGAAGGACGAACTCACCGAGTCCTACAGTCATGGCATGCGCCAGAAGCTGATCATCGCCAGCGCCCTGGTGCACCGCCCCGAGGTCATCGTGG
>JBBRGR010000304.1:0-3495 GCA_038223815.1 Gemmatimonadales bacterium | reverse complement strand
GATTGAGGAGGTATTCGTCCCATCCGAGGAGTTCGTCTACCTGTCGCGGAGGTGTCGTCAAGATTGCGGAATGCGAGCATACGCCGTTGATGCGTTCGATCGGCCATGCTCCGACCCAGACTCCGGGTAGGGAGTCCATGCAAGCCGCCGAGCGACAGACTTGGATCCCGGCACTCGGCGGCTCGTTCCATTCCGCGAAGAACGCCGCAGCTGGCTGGGGTTCGGCCGAGATGCTGTCAGATGGTGACACGCAGGCTGAGGGCGGATTGGGCTGGGGGAGTAGTGAATCAGTCTGCGTTGGTGACTGTGGGGGCGTGCCACCCGCAGGATCCCAGTAGTGCTCCAAGTATTCACTCTCGCCCGTTGTCCAGAGATAGTAGTACATCCCCAGGAAGCGGTCCCACTCCCAGACGTGCGTGAGGTCGCACCTGAAGGTTGTGTACAGGTACATCAATCCGCCCTCGCCTCCCTCGTTCCCCGGATCGTCGCTCAGCGCCGACGATCCGCCCAAGGCCGCGACGCCGGCCTCCAGATATCGCGCGATTGCCGCAAGCACCGAGTCGCGGGGCACATCGGGGCAGGCAAAGCGCTGGAAGCCCCCGCCGAAGCGCTTGACAGCCACCGTGCTGGAGTCTCGCAGGCCTTCCTGCAGTGCGCAGCCAACGTCGCCGAGGTACTGTGTGGGGAGGATGTCCTCGAGCGATCGATCTACGCCACCAATTTGTCGAGTGCCCTCATCCGCAGGTGCCACGAGCGCATCACCGCCGCAGGCCGCGAGCAAGAGGATCAGTGCGAGGCAGCCGCGCCGAGCAGCGAGAACCGAGAAGCGAGGAGCGAGAAGCGAGAAGCACAGGCACTGGCGGGCTCGCAGTTTGGGGAAGCGTCGCGGCGAGGATAACCCTGTGATGTTACGCAGGGCCGAGGTCCACCGCAGTGGTTGGCGGATTGGGAGGCATCCAAAGGCCCCATCCCGCGAGAATTCGATCCTCGCCGCGCCCCTGATCTCGCCGTGATTCGGGCATGATCACCGCCCCTCCCATTGCCCGCCACGTCCTTCGCCGCACCTTCGGCTACCCCGACTTCCGTCCCATGCAGGCGCGTGTCGTCTCGGCGGTCCTCGCCGGCCATGACGTCCTGGCGGTCCTGCCAACGGGTGGCGGCAAGTCGATCTGCTTTCAGGTGCCGGCCTTGGTGGGCGGCGGGCTGACCGTCGTGATCTCCCCCCTGGTGGCGCTGATGCAGGATCAGGTCTCGGCGCTCCGCCACCGCGGGGTCACCGCGGTCGCACTCAACAGCACGCTCGATGCGTCGCAGCAGGCCGCGGTCATCGCCGATGCGGCACGCGGCATGATCCGGCTCCTCTATGTGTCGCCAGAGCGGCTGCCGCGGCTCTGCGACGAACTCAAGGCGCGCGACACCCGCGTGGTCCGTCTCGCCGTCGATGAAGCGCACTGCATTGTCGAGTGGGGCCACGACTTCCGGCCGATGTATCGCGGTCTTCGTGCCGCCCGTGCCGCGCTCGGTGCGCCCCCCTGCGTGGCCCTCACCGGCAGCGCGACGCCCGCGGTGCGGACGGAGATTGCCGCGGCACTTGGCTTCGGTCGGAGTGCCGTCGAAGTGGTGGCGTCGTTTGATCGACCCAATCTGTACTTCGGCGTGACCAGCGTGGTCTCGCGCGACGACCGCCTCGCTCGCCTGGTGGTGATGGTGAAGACCTCGCCCGGGGCCGCCATCGTCTATGCGCCGACACGCGGTCTGGTCGATGGTCTCGCCCGTGTGCTGGTCGAGGCGGGCATTGCTGCTGCACCGTACCACGCCGGCATGACGACGACCGAGCGGAGCGACACCCTGACGCGCTTTCTCGCGGACGAGATTCGCGTCGTGGTCGCCACCTGCGCCTTCGGGATGGGAATCGACAAGCCCGGGGTCCGGCTGGTGGCGCACTGGACCATGCCCTCCACCCCCGAGTCGTACTATCAGGAGGCGGGCCGAGCTGGTCGTGATGGTCGGGCAGCGCGCTGCGTGATCTTTCACCATCCCGGTGATGCAGTGCTTCCGCGGCGTCAGCTCGATGCGACGTTCCCGGCGGAGCGCCTCCTCGAGCAGCTCTGGCTGCACCCGGAACTGCGGCCGCGACATCCGCCGAGCGTGATCGCTGCGGCGGACCGACTCGCGGCAGAACTACGACCCGATCGCGGGGCAGTGGATTGGTCGCGCGTGCGTCGGCGTCGGCGGGAGGCGGAGAAGCGCCTCGCGGCCATGGCCAGCTACGCGCTCACACGCAGCTGCCGGCGGAAAGTGCTCATGGAGTGGTTCGGGGAGCGGCTGGAGCGCTGTGCGGGGTGTGATCGCTGCCGGCCAGCAGTCCGCTGACCGGCAGGAAGTGCATTCAGGGACGCGTGATCGGCGTGACGACGCCGGTCGGACCGATCTTGGTCGTCGGATAGACCAGGACCTCGTTGATCGCCGTCGGAGCGCTGTTCAGCTGGCGCAACATCGCGACGAGGGAGCCCGCGAAGCTGTCCGACGCATCATAGTTCACCACATAGCCCAGGTCGCGCATGGCGGCGATCGTCATCCGGGAGAGTGGCATCGGGACCCCGGGCGCCTCGATGAATCCGGTCATCAGTTCGGCATTGAAGATCGTCTCGCGCCAATGCGAGTTCGCCGTTCCTGACCCGCCGGTATTCTCGAGCGGGACCGGGCGACCGATGTACCCGAGCGTGAGCGTGGGCCAGAGGGTCAGGGCATTGGTCCCGATGAAGATCGGATCGGGCGTGGTACGGTCCTGACTCAAGCCAAGATCCTCCCAGATGGTGCCGAAGCCGAGCACATGGCCCATCTCATGGGCGATCAGCGGGAGGAGTTGATTCCCAGACTCCGTCGCGATCAGGTCCGCCGCGTCGAAGCGCATCCGGCCGATCACCGGGAGCGAGGTACTGAAGCGCACCGTGCACGGCCCGGCTGAGCCGAGAATCCCGCCGGGGCCGTCGATGTTGGTCACGGTAGCGAAGATGATGACATCGTCCACGAATTCCGCAACGGCCGGGCTCCCGCCGCCGCAATCACCCGCCGGGCGATTGACGTTCAGATCAGGAATGTCGCCGGTGATCACGTCCATCCAGCGCCTGGCGCCAATCACGAAAGCATCGCGTTGGCTTGCGGTCATCGTCGAGAGAAGGCGGAGGTCGATGACAAAGGCGCGGGGGATGCCAGTGGCCCGGAACTCGGCGGCCGGCCCGGGGAAACCCGGGATCGTCGCCTCCACGGTGCTGCTCCCGGTGATCTTCCCCATCTTCCAGTCCTGCGGGGACGCGACGCCGTTGGCGTCCGAGATCCCGATGAGACCGGAGAGGGTGGCATCCCCGGTTCCCGTGAGGGCGAAGGCCACGGGCACATTCGGTACCGGGTTGCCCAGGGCGTCCTTGACCCGGACGCGGGGAAGGACCGCCACCTGGAAGCCAAGGAAGCCCGATTGATCGATGGGTGAGACCG
>JBBRGR010000303.1:0-3503 GCA_038223815.1 Gemmatimonadales bacterium | reverse complement strand
GTGCAGGAGGCGTTGACCGGGGGCTCGGTGTTCGCGCTCGCCTCGGCAGCCTTTCTCGCGGTCTATCGCGAAGGTTTCGAGACGGTGCTCTTCTACAAGGCGCTCTTCGTCTCCGGGGGCAGCACGGGTGGGACGTTCGTTCCCGTGGTCTCCGGCATCGCGGTGGGAGGCGTGATCCTCGGGGGGATCTACGTCGCGATCAACAAGTATGGCGTGAAGCTGCCGCTGCGACCGTTCTTCGCCGTGACGTCTGCTTTCCTCTACTACACGGCGTTCGTCTTCGCCGGCAAGGCCGTCGCAGAACTGCAGGCGGGCGGAGTGCTGCCGACCAGCATGCTCCTCGGCTGGCCCAGGCTCCCGGTGCTCGGCATCTACCCGACCGTCGAGTCGATGCTGGCGCAGGGCGTCCTGCTGGCGCTCGCGCTCGGGGCGCTCGGATGGATCTTCCTGGTGCAGCGTCCGCGCGATGCACGGCGCTTCGCGGCCGCGGAGGCCGCTGCCGCGATGCCGAGTCAGGCAGATCCGATGCCGGGCAGCGTATCGGACGGGCCGGGCATGGAGAAGGCGATGTTGCGTTCCCTTGAGCGGATGGAGGGCGATCTCGCCGCGATTCGCTCCGAGGTGGAGCGCTTGAAGCAGACGGTGACGGAAGCGGCGGTGGAGCAGTCGTAGATCGAAGAAGTCGTGGGTTGCAGGTCATCGTCGCAGTCATTGGAAACCCGCATGCAACGTACGACTTACGACGTGCGACCTCCGACACCCAAACAGCAATCGCCCGGCCATTGGCCGGGCGATTGCTGTTTGGGTGGTCCCAGAACGCCCCCTGAGTTTACGAAGACGAACAGGTGTGTTCGCTTCACCCTTCTTCGCCCTGGGACCTTCTCGAGCGGCGCGCGGTGTGCTGCAACGCCATCGTGGAGACAGGTTACGTATTCCCCGCAACGCTGTCAAGGGCGCGCCAATCCCCGAGATTGCGCTCCCTTTTCCAGCCAAATGCCGGGTGCAAGAGTCCCCTTTCCGCTCAACGACGCGATCACCGTGCTGCCTATGACGATGAGCCCGATCGACGTCACCTGGGCGATGGTGAAGGGTCCGAAGAAGCGATCATCCTTGGCGCGAAGGATCTCGACGAGGAAGCGTTCAATGCCACCGAAGACGAGATAGGCCCCGAACAGCCAGCCGGTGCCGCGCGCGGAGAGCCGCCACCGCCAGAGCACCGCAAAGACGATCAGCATCATGCCGACTTCATACAGCTGGGTCGGGTGGACGGCGAGGACGGTCCCCGGGGCCATGCTCTCCGGAAGCACGGAGCCGAACCCGCGGAGGGCGGCAACCGTAGTCGGTGGTGCGCCTTCGGGGAAGGCGACGGCCCAGGGCAGTGTGGAGGGGCGGCCGTAGTCATCGCCCACGACGTAGCAGCCCACGCGTCCGACGGCATAGGCCGCCGCCATCGTGGGGGCCATCAGGTGCATGGTCCAGCGGATCGGCACCTTGCGCCACCATCCCATCAGGATCACGCCGAGTGTGCCGCCCAGAAAGCCGCCATACCAGACGAGGCCTTCGCGCGAGAACAGCGCGTCCATGCCGTACAGCGCGACATACCAGAGCTTGGCCCCGATGATCCCGCCGGCGACCGCGCCCATCACCATGTCGCCGATGTAGTCCGAGGCGTAGCCGAGTCGCTTTGCTTCCGTCTCGGCCACCCACGCCCCGGTGAGGAAGGCCAGCATCATCAGCAGGCCGAATCCGGTGAGATGGATCGGGCCGATGTGAAACTCCAGGGGATACGCTGAGATCACGGCGTTGCTCCGGTCGGGGGCATCAGCCCCGGAAGGGACAGGGTGTCCCGCGCTTCGAGATCGAAGCCGTGCCGCTCGCCCGAGGCCAGGCGCCACGCGCCGGCTGCTCCGATCATCGCGGCATTGTCGGTGTTGAGTCGGGGTGAGGCGACCGCCACGTGGGCACGGTCACCCGCGGCGTCCCGCATCGCGCTGGCGAGGGTGCGGTTGCACGCCACGCCGCCGCCCAGGACGATCAGGTCTCGACCATGCTCCTTGGCGGCCGCGATCGTCTTGGCCACCATCACCGCAATCGCCGCATCCTGGAATGCTCGCGCGAGGTGTGGGCGATCCCGGTCCAGGTCCTCGCTCTGCTGCACGGCACGCAACACCGCCGTCTTGAGACCGCTGAAGGAGAAGGCGAAACGATCCTCGTGCGCGACGCCCTTGAGCAGTGGGCGTGGGAAGGTGAATCGCGTCGGGTCGCCGGTCGCGGCGAGCCGCTCGATCGCGGCGCCGGCCGGGTAGTCGAGGCCGAGGAGGGAACCCACCTTGTCGAAAGCCTCGCCTGCGGCATCGTCGCGGGTTTCGCCGAGGAGCTGGTATTCGCCCCATCGGGGGACGTCGAGCAGCATGGTGTGCCCTCCGCTCACGAGCAGTCCCGTGAAGGGCGGCGCCACCAGCGGGTCCTCGAGCGTCGGTGCGAAGAGGTGCCCTTCGAGGTGGTGCACCCCGATCAGCGGCAGCCCTTCGCGCCACGCGACGCTCTTCGCCCAGGTCACGCCCACCAGCAGCGCCCCCAACAATCCAGGCGCGGCGGTCACCGCGATCCCGTCGATCTGAGCCAGCGTCATCTTGGCATCGGTGAGCGCCTGATCCACGACCGGTCCCAGCGTCGCCAGGTGCTGTCGGGAGGCCAGCTCCGGCACCACGCCACCGAAGATGCGGTGGACGTCCTGCGAGAGGATCGCGAGGCTGACGAGCGTGGTGACCCCGCCCTCACGTCGGACCACGGCGGCCGACGTCTCGTCGCAGGATGTCTCGATGGCGAGGACGCGCATGCTACTCGCCGTCTGCCAGGAGGGCTTCGATGCGCGCCCGATGATCCGGTGCATTCCAATCCTCGGCGCCGAGGGCGACCCACTTCACGCGGCCATCGCGACCGACGAGCACACTGTGGGGTACGCCAAGCGCCTGATAGACCTGCTGGCTGTTGTTGCTGCGATCCTGGACGATGTCGAACGTCAATCCCATCTCCTCCGCGAAGGCACGCACCGGCGCGGCATCCCCCTCGTCGAGTGAAATCGCGGCGATCCGGAACCCGCGATCCTGCAGCGCGACGTACGCCGCCTGCATCGATGGCATCTCCTTGCGGCAGGGTCCGCACCAGGTCGCCCAGAGATTCACCAGCACGACCTGACCGGCGTAGTGGCTGCGCAAACCGATCGAGTCGCCCTCGACCACGCGTTGGACACGGAATTCGGGGGCGATGTCACCGATCTGCGCGCCCTCCGCGGGCGCTGCATACCGGGCAAGCGCCCAGGCACCGACGGCCAGCCCCACGACGACCAGCCCGACGAAGCGCCACTGCCCGCGCGCCGCGGCGCTCACTGGCTCCTGCTCGGTGCCGCGAGGAGTTGGCGGATGATGCGCTGGTTGGACGCCGACGCCCACGGGTGGTCGGAATAGACGATCCGCACGATCCGGCCCTCGCGGTCGATCAGG
>JBBRGR010000302.1:0-3512 GCA_038223815.1 Gemmatimonadales bacterium | reverse complement strand
GTGGGGTTCACCGGGGGGGGGGGTTTTGGGGGCGTGGGCGGGGCGGGCGGGGGGTGGGGCGGGGGTCGCGTTCGGAACGCGCGACCTGCTGCGGCTCGCCCGCGATGCGGACGAGCGGCGTGGCGTGCTGCAGACGGCGGCGCTCAGCATGCTCATCACGCTCGGCTTCATGGTGGCCATCATTGTCCGTCCGACACCCAGGGTGGCAACCGTCGGGTTTGCCGTCATGGTCGTCGCGTTCTTCATCACGCACTTCCTCTGGTTGCCGCGCATCACGCGGCGGCGCGTGGACGCCGAGCTGCTCGAGGACCCGGTCGGCGCGGCGGCAATGCATCGCGTCAGGCAGCGGCAGCGGGTCTGGGGGTTTGCGATGGGGATGCTGATGGGCGGCGGCGCGGTGGCCGCGTCCTGGTTCCTCTGAGAGAATTGTCCCGCCCTCAGCGCATTCGCCGTCACGCCGCTCCCTCGCCCCGTTCGGGGCGACACGCGCTTGGGTCTGCGCCAAACAGCAGTACCTTCCATGCCGCCCCACCCTGTCCCGCACCACACCGCAGGAGCCCTCGATGCCAGTCGAAATCCGATCTCACGCCGGGAGCCAGACCATGACCGCCACGCGCAGCGCCGCCAAGGCCGGGGTCGGCTTCGGCAGCGCCCTCGCCATTACCATCTCGTGGAGCGTCAACGGGTCGATCCTCTGGGCCATCATCCACGGCTTTCTGAGCTGGCTCTACGTGATCTACTACGCGCTGGTGCAGAAATGATTCACGCGCCCCGGCTCGTCGTCCCCGCCCTGCTGTTCGCGTCCCTGCTCACCGGGCGTCACCACGACCACCGTCAGGATTCAGCCGAAAGCGTTGAGCAGTCCGGAGACGTTTGTCGCGCGTGTGCCGATCCACGACGCCGGCACCGCCCAGTGCAACTTCCCCAGGCCAACCGCACCACCGAGCCGCCCGTCAAGCCTGATGTTGCTCATCGATGGACTGGGCGATACGCGCGGTCGAATGATCACGCTCGAACTCGACGCCGCCGGCGAGGTGATCCGCTACACCGAGAATCGCGGCGACTACCGGCGGAAGTCACCCACCGACACGCTCGGCACGCGGACCGCGATCATGATCCAGTGGCCCGCGAAGGTCGCCTTGCTGGTCAATGAATGGGGCGGCGCGCCCGCCGAATATTTCACCACCTCGGCATCGAAGTCGCTGACCGCCGAGAGCCTGGGACGACCCGCCGACGTGATCGCCAAAGTGCTCAAGGAGTGCGGCGACCAGCCCTGAGGGCGTGGTCGCCCGAGCGGCGCGGGGGGCCGTGTGCACGTTTTCCCCCCAGGCGCATCTCCCGGCACCTCAAACCGGGACGTCCCGATGCGCACTCCTGCTTCGCTGGCTCTGCTGGCACTCCTCCCGCTCGCCCCCATCGCCGCCCAGGGATGGATTGATGAGCGCCCTGCCCCGGGCCCCGTTCGCTCCTCGCCGGCCGTGGTCCGGGTCAACTCCACGGTCCGGGTCGCCGTGGACGGGCGAGTTGCCCGCTTCGAAGTGCGGGAGCAGTTCCGCAACAGCGGCCGCGGCATCGCCGAGGGGACCTATCTCTACCCGTTGCCGGGCGAGGCCGTCTTCAGCGACTTCTCGCTCTTCCAGGGGGAGACGGAACTGAAGGGGGAGATGATGAATGCCGAGCAGGCGCGCAGCATCTACGAAGGGATCGTCCGGCAACTGAAGGATCCGGCCCTCATCACGCTCGCGGGCCACGGGTTGATTCGCGCACAGGTCTTCCCGATTCAGCCGAACGAGACGCGCACCGTCGTGCTCCGCTACACGCAGCTCCTCACCCGCGACGGCGATGCCCTGCATCTGCGCTATGCAGCAGGGACCCGCGGCGACGCCCCGATCGGCGTCCGCTTCGAGGTCGCGCGCGAAGCAGAGTACACGACGCCCTACTCACCGACGCACCCGATCCGCGAGACCCGGCGGGATGGCCAGCTCGATGTCACCATCGCGCCTCCTGCCCGCGGGGACATCGACCTCGTGCTGCCGTTCCGCCGCGGTCTCGTGGGCGGCACCGTGTTGACCCATGCGGTACCCGGCGAAGATGGCTATGCCCTGCTCTTCCTCTCGCCACCCCCGGCGGGTGCCACCGTGGCGAGTGCTCGCGATGTGACCTTCGTGGTCGACATCTCCGGCTCGATGAGCGGCGACAAGATCGAGCAGGCGCGCACCGCCCTCCGCCAGGCACTCGGCACGCTCACCGCGCGTGATCGCTTCCGTCTCATTGCCTTCAGCAGCAATGTCCGCCACTTCCGTGACGGCTTCACTCCGGCGACACGTGAGGCGCTCACCGGCGCGCGCGAGTTCGTGGATGCGCTCACCGCGACCGGTGGCACCAACCTGCAGGGGGCGGTGGATGCCGCGCTCGCCGAGGCGGCCGACCGCGAGCGTCTCTCGCTGGTCTTCCTGCTGACCGACGGCATTCCCTCCGTGGGGGAGAGCGCCCCGGACAAGATCGCGGCGAGTGCCGCGGGGCGGATCGGGCGGCACCGGATCTTCACATTTGGCGTCGGGCACGACGTGAACACCTATCTGCTCGATCGTCTCGCCGTCGAAGGACGCGGCAGCGCCACCTACGTGGCGCCTGGCGCCGATGTAGGGGACGCCGTTGGTGGCGTGCTCACCAAGCTCGCCCGTCCTGCCCTCTCCGACCTGCGGATCGTGCGCGCGCCGGTGCGCTTCCTCGAGCAGGCACCGGCACAGCTCCCCGACCTCTTCTTCGGTGAAGAGCTGGTGATGCTGACCCGCTATCGCGGCACCGGCAGTGGCGTCGTGGTGATCGAGGGCACTCGCGATGGGCGCCGCGAGCGTTTCACGATCGAGGGCAACTTCTCGACGCGTGGCGCAGCCAACGACTTCATTCCGCCGCTCTGGGCCGGGCGACGGATCGGGGAGCTCTCGCGCCAGATCCGGATCGAGGGCTCGACCCCCGAGCTGATCGCCCAGGTACGCGAGCTCGGTCTGCGGCACGGCATCCTGACCGAGTACACTGCCTACCTGGTGCAGGAGCCGGGGATGGTGACGGCCAATGGCGGGGGCATGCCGCTGGCACCGAGTGGGGTACGGGGTGCCCGCGAGATGACCGGTGCGGTGGCCTTCGAACGCGCCCGGAGCGACGCAGGGATGGCTGCGAGCACGACGCTCGCCGAAGCACGGGATCAGGTGGCAACCAAGCAACTGGTGGCCGCCTCGCCGGCGATGCGCGCCGAGGTGAGCGCCACACGCCGCATCGGTGGGCGTATCTTTGCCATGCGCAACGGGACGTGGACTGACATTGCCCACACCGACTCGCTGCGGGTCACCACGATCGCGCCGTACTCTGCCGCCTGGTTTGCGCTCGCCAAGGCACGGCCGGCACTCGCCGAGGCGCTCGGCGCCGGGAGCCCGCTGCTGCTCGCCGGGCGACGCGCCTCGCTGAAGGTGGCCGAGGGTGGCCTCACCGACTGGGCCGCTGGCGCCCTTGAT
>JBBRGR010000301.1:0-3513 GCA_038223815.1 Gemmatimonadales bacterium | reverse complement strand
CCGCTGCTCCTTGCCAACATCCTGATCTTGTACTTGGCGCCGCCGGCGATCCGATTGGCTGGGGTCGCCCTCCTCCTGGTGGGCCTCGGTCTGGACACCGTGGACGGCATGGTGGCCCGACGGAGTGGCCAGACGACCCTGTTCGGCTCCGTGCTCGACATCGCGGCCGACCGGACCTACGAGCTCGTCCTCTTGGCGGTCTTTGCTGATCTCGGCCTGATTTCGGTGGTCATCCCGCTGGTGGTTATCGCCCGCACCACCCTGACCGATGCCTTCCGGAGCATCGGCGTGAGTCAGGGGATCGCCCCGTTCGACCAGCACAAGTCGAAGCTGGGCAAGTTCATGGTGGGGTCTCCCTTCATGCGCACCGGGTACTCCATCAGCAAGATCGTCACCTTCACGTTGCTCACCCTCGCGCAGGCCCTTGGCGGCTACCCGGCCGATCACGCGTTGGCGGGCTATGCCCCACGCCTCCTGCAGGGGGGCCAGTGGCTCGCCTGGGTGGCCCTCACCTTCTGTGTCTTCCGCGGACTCCCCGTGATCATTGCCAATCTTCGTCGCTACTGGGGGATGCCGGCCGCCGCCGTGACCCTGCTGGTATTCCTGGTGCCGATCGCGGAGCTCAGCGCCCAGCAAACTGCGGCGCCTCTCCCGTTACCGACGATCGCCACCAAAACGACGGGCTGGACACGCCTCCCTGGTTTCGTCCCGATGTATCTGGAAGAGACCAAGGGCACGCTCGCCCTCGAGCTGCCGAAGGCGGGGCTGAGGGCACTCTTCATCGCGGAACTGGCGACAGGGCTGGGCTCCAACCCCATCGGGCTCGACCGCGGCGCGAACGGTCCGACCTACGTGACCCGCTTCGAGGTTGCCGGCAACGCCGTACGGGTCATTTTCGAGAACTGGAGCTACCGGACGCGCGGGGACTCGCTGCACCGCCGCACCGTGGACGAGGCGTTTCCGTCCAGCACCTCCGGGGCGCTGCCGATCATTGGAGCCGAGGGTGACCGTGTCCTGGTGGACGCGACGGACTTCGTGCATCGCGACTGGATGGAGGTGTCGTCGACCCTGCAACGGAGCCAGGAAGGGAGCTACGCCATTGCACGCGACCGCTCCGGTGTCAATCGGAACTTCACGACAGGGTTCCCGGGCAACAGCGAGATCGACGTCTCGCTCACCTTCGCGACCACCGGCAATCCGGGTCGGACGGTGGAGTCGATCGTCCCGGATGGCCGTGCCTTCACGCTCCGGCAACATCTGACGCTGCTCGCGCTGCCCGATGATGGCTACACGCCTCGCCGCTACGACCCGCGTGTCGGCTACGACGCGTCCGCCTTCAAGGACTACTTCGAGCCGATCCAGGGCGATCTGACGCAGCGCTGGATTGCGCGTCATCGGTTGCAGCGCCTGGATCCGGCGAATCCTGCCTCACCGATCCTCAACCCGCTGGTGTACTACATCGACCCGGGGATCCCGGAGCCGGTTCGGACCGCGACCTACGAGGGTGCGAAGTGGTGGGAGGAGGCCTTCGCGCGCGCCGGCATGCCAGGTGGCTTTCGCGTCGCATACCTCCCCGCGGGTGCTGACCCGATGGACGCCCGCTACAACGTGGTCCAGTGGGCGAATCGCAATGAACGGGGGTGGAGCATCGGCGGTGCGGTGGGGGATCCGCGCACCGGCGAACTGCTCAAGGGGATGGCGCGCATGGACTCCCACCGCGCCCGCACCGACTACAACCTCTACGCGGCCTTCTTCGGCGCCGAGGCCGCTGCCGCCGACACGGCGTTCGTCCTTGCCCGGGTGCGACAGGTCACGGCACACGAGATCGGCCACACCCTCGGCCTCGCCCACAACTACATCGCCTCCACCTACGATCGCGGCTCCGTGATGGACTACCCGGCGCCACGCATCCGCATGACCGACGGACGGCCCGACATCTCGGCGGCGTACGACGTCGGACCGGGCGAATACGACGTCTGGGCGATCCGCTGGGGCTACGGTATCTGGCCTGCCGCCGTCGAGGCCGACTCCCTGCGCGCCATCGTCGCCGAGGGCCTCCGGAAGGGCTACCGCTTCCTGTCCGACAACGATGCCCGCCCCGAATCGGCGAGCGATCCGCGCACCAACCTCTGGGACGATGCCGCCACGGCCGGGGAATTTCTGCAACATCAGATGGAGGTCCGCCGCTATGGCATCGCGCATTTCGGGGTGCGCAACATCCGCGACGGCGAACCGGTCGCCACGCTGCAGGAACGCTTCGTCCCGCTCTACTTCTGGCATCGCTTCGCGATCAACTCGCTCGTGAAGACCGTCGGCGGGATGGAATACAGCTACGCGGTCAAGGGCGATGGCCAACAGGCCACGCGGCTCATCCCCGCCGAGCAGCAGCGTGCGGCACTCACACAACTCCTTGGGACGCTGGAGCCTTCTGAACTGGCGATCCCCGATTCGATTCAGACGTTGATGGCGCCACGGCCCGGCGGCTACCCCGAATCCGTCGAACTCTTCGCGACGCGGAGTCGACCCAGCTTCGACGCGCTCAGCGCCGCGCGCACCCTGGCCCAATTCACGGTCGACGGCCTGCTGCAACGCGAGCGCGCCGCGCGGCTCGTGCTCGGCGCCATCCGCCAACCGGCGCCGTTGACCCTTGCCGAAGTGATCGATCGGCTGGTGGCCGCCACCTGGCGCGGTGCCGCGGCCACCCCGGTCGCGGTGGCGCTCCGCCGTGTGACCCAACGGGCCGTGGTCGACCGACTCCTCCTTCTGGCCGCCGACCGGGAGGCCGCCCAGGAGGTCCGCGACATCATCGAACTGAAGCTGGCAGGGTTGGGTACCGAGGCGAAGCTGCGCGGAGCGGCAGGCGAACTGGCGTCGCGAGCCCATTGGGCCGGGATCGCCGGGGACATCACCCGGTGGCGCGAACGACGCGAGTTGCCGACCCCCTCGCCGGCGCTCCGGGCCCCACCGGGCGACCCTTTCGGCGATGATGGCCGCCCATGAGCGAGCCGCACTGCATCTACTTGGGCGCGGCCGACGAACCCATGGGTGTCTGTCGGAGCTTTTCCCCTTTCTGGAGTCGTGATGGGCACTACGTTGGCTCTCTCGTTGCCTGTCCGGCCGCGCCGTGCGCTGGTCCTGCCAGTCCGGGGCGTGCTGATGACTGACCCCGATGGCGGCGACCTCTTCGGGCGCATCGCGCGCGGGGACCAGCGCGCGGTGAGCGACTGCGTCCAGCACTTCGGGGGGCTCGTGCAGGCGCTGGCCAAGCGCTGGAACCACGATCCGCTGGACGCCGAGGATGCGGTCCAGGAGATTTTCATCGACCTGTGGAAGAGTGCCGGGCGATTCGACCCCGCGAGGTGCTCGCCACGAGGGTATGTCGCGATGATCGCGCGACGGCGGCTCATCGACAGGGCCCGGAAGCGGGGCCGCGCGCCGACGATGGTGGCCTTTCCGGAGGGCTTCGACACGGCCGGCGAGTCGACCAGCCCAGCGGAGGTCCTGGAGCATGGC
>JBBRGR010000300.1:0-3520 GCA_038223815.1 Gemmatimonadales bacterium | reverse complement strand
GCCGACGCCGACCGAGTCGCCCACCCCGAGCGAGTCGCCGTCCCCGGTGCCTTCGACAGCTTCCCCATCGCCGGCGGATGCCACCTTCGGGATCGACCCGCTGATCATCCTGGGGCTGGCCGCCGTCCTCGTGGCCGTCGTGGCCGCGATCGTGTTCGGCGCCTCCTGCCGTCGATAGTCATTCCGGCCCCGGGTTTGCGCCGGGCCCGGCGTCAGTCTGGACGACTGCCTGTGCCCATACCCGGATCAGCGACCGGCGCGGTCCGACCCCTTCCCATGCTCGGCCGCCTGCTGCGCGTCCCTGGTGGCATCGCGTGACGCCGCCTCCTTCGACTCCTGCTCGGATGAGCGGCGCTGGCGCGTGATCGCCTCGCAGGCCTCGTCGACATCATCGGTCAGGGTGAGCAGGCGCAGGTCTTCCGGTGAGACCTTGGCCTCGTAGAGCGGCTTGGCGCGGATCCAGTCCAGCAGGCCGCTCCAGTAGTCCTTGCCGTACAGGACCACCGGGAAGTGCTTGACCTTGCCGGTCTGGATGAGAGTCAGCGACTCGAACAGCTCGTCCAGGGTGCCGAAGCCGCCGGGGAAGATGACGAAGCCGTTGGCGTACTTGACGAACATCGTCTTGCGGGCGAAGAAGTAGCGGAACTCCATCCCCAGGTCGCCGTACTCGTGGAGCCCCTGCTCGAATGGCAGCTCGATGTTGCAACCGATGGAGAGGGCGCCCGCGTCGCGCGCGCCGCGGTTGGCAGCCTCCATGATCCCCGGCCCGCCGCCGGTGATGATGGCGTAGCCCCGCTCCCCGAGCTTGGCGGCGAGCTGCCGGGCGGCGCTGTAGTAGCGGTTGCGCCGGCCGACCCGGGCGGAGCCGAAGATGGTGATCGCCGGCCCGACCTCCGCCAGCGCGTCGAATCCCTCGACGAACTCACCCAGGATGCGCAGCGCGCGCCACGTGTCGGTGTCGCGGAATCCGGGCCACGCCTCGTGCGAGCGCAGCAGCGCCTGGTCCTCGGTCAGCCGCTCCCGGGTCTGCTCCTTGCCGCGCACGACGACCGCGCCACGGCGTCGCTCCGGCTCCTTCTTCTTGCGTGGCATGTGGCCTCCGCTGCAACCGATGGATGACGCGCCGACGGGGTGCCGGCGCTCGACAGGGGGTCGGACCGATGGTACGGTTGGCCCTCGCTGTGCCCTTCCGCAAGCGTCGCGCCACCCGTGCAGCGCGATCGCCCGCCTCTTCGGCGGGCCGGCAGCGGCGGCACGGCGAGCCTACCCCGCACCCTCGAGGATTCTATTGCCGGACCTTCTGCGACGCGTCGCCGTTCTGGCCGCCACGAGCATCGTGGGCATCGCCCTGCTCGCACCGCTCACCGTTCGCGGCACCACCCCGGTCAGCCCTGAGCTTGACCGGCTCCTGGATGCCGCCGCCGTGGCCCCGCACCAGCTCGCCAGTCGCGGCGACGCCGGACGGGCCGCCCTCGCCATGGACACCCTGGCGGCGCTGAGCGCCCCAGTGACCGTCGAGGATCTCTCACCCCCCAGCGTTGCCGTGGCGCGGCCGACCGTCGAGCTGCAGGCCGAGCTGCGCGCCGTCGCCACCCCGCGACCCGCCCCGCCCCGCACGCGCGTGGTCACGTACCCCGGTGACACCGTCTGGGATCGCCTGGCGCAGTGCGAGGCCAGCGGAAACTGGGCCGCGAACACGGGCAATGGCTACTACGGCGGCCTCCAGTTCAGCCACTCCACGTGGCTCGGCTACGGAGGCGGCGCCTACGCGGACTATCCGCACCAGGCGACCCGCGAGGAGCAGATCGCGATCGCCGAGAAGCTTCGTGCCGCCCGCGGCTACCAGCCGTGGCCGGCCTGCCGCATCAAGCTCGGGCTGCCCTGACCCCGCGCCCGGTTCGAGCGTTTCGCCGTCCATCTCGGCAAGGCGCGCGGTAGCATCGGTCCATGCTCCATCCGCAGGGGGTTGGACACGTCGTCCTGAAGGTCAGGGACCTTGATCGGGCGCTGGCGTTCTACCGCGACCTGCTTGGCTTCCAGGTGTCGTCGCAGATGACGAACGTGATGATCTTTCTGACCGCCACCGGCGAGAGCCATCACGACCTGGCGCTGCTGCGGGTGGGTGACTCCGCTCCCTCGGCCCTGCCCAACGCGGTCGGCCTGTACCACGTCGCCATCCGTCTCGCCGACGAGGAGGAGCTGCAGCGGGCGCACGCACTCCTCACCGAGCGTGGCCTGCTGCGCGGAGCCGTCGACCATGGAGTGACCCACTCGGTCTACACCGCGGACCCGGATGGCAACGAGATCGAGCTCTACTGCGACACCCCGCGCGAGGGCTGGGAGGGACGCGTCGACCAGGTCATGACGGTGCGACCCCTCCGCGTCGACTGACCGCGGGCACGGCCCTTGCTCACTCGCCGAGCGTGCCATTCCTCCCGGTCGTCCTGCTGCTCGCCTGGCAGGCGCTGAGCCGTTCCGCATCCTTCGCCCTCGGGTGGGCGACCTCCCTCTTCTTTGGCTACGTGCCCGGGAGCAGAGGCCGCCTGCTTTCGATCATGGCCCTCGTCTCCGCCGCCTGGGTGGTCCTGGTGCTCGGCTTCGCCGTACCGATCAGCGCCGGCTGGCTGGCCGAGCGGATAGGGCTCGTGGATCGCAACTTCGACCTCGCCTGGTGGCAGGCCTGGGGCCTCGCGGCGGCCCTGCTGGTGACGCCGCCGGCCGTGGCGGGCATCTCGGAGATCGCCGGCTTCGATGAGCCGCGCTCGGTCGGGCACTGGTTGTCCCGCGTGCCGTACTCGTATCCGGGGACGGCCTCGCTCGGCGCATCGGTGCTGATGATGGTGGTCATCGCCCCCTTCCTGGTCGTGCAGCGCATCCGCGCCGAGCAGGTGCTTTTGCCGATCCCGCTGGTGCTTCGCGAGGGATCGGACGACGCGAGCGTCTCGGATGCCATCCGCGCCGCGCTTGATGACCTGGACCTCGGGTCGTTCGAGCATCGGACGCTCAGTGGCCCACGCTCGTGGCCATTGCGAGCCATGGGCTTCGCCGCGCGTCACCTGCTCGGCACGGTGGTCCGCGGCGAGCCGGACCGGATGGTGGGCGATGGAATGGAGGTGCTGAGCTTCGCCACCAACGTGGCAATCCTCGGCCCCCAGGAGCAAGCCCATCGGGCGCGCGCTGCCATCGCGCAGCAGCTTGCGTTCAGCGACGTATACGTCACCTGGAGCGAGGACTCGCAGCGGCTGGAGGACGCGCTCCTGGAGCTGCGCCGTGCGCGCCTCGACGGACGCGACATCGAGCCGCTGCTCGATGCATTCCGCGCACGGCTCGACGCGGCATCGCTCAACGCCGACGAGTGGAACGTGCTCGAGCGGCTGCGCCTGCAGCTTGCCCAGGAGGCAGACGCGGAGGCGCCGGCCCCCGGCGCCGAGGAGCGGTCGTCTGCGGCCGAGGTGACCGTCAGCGCTCGCTAGCATGCACGGATGCGGCGCCGCCTCCACCTGCTCATCATCTGCCTCCT
>JBBRGR010000299.1:0-3523 GCA_038223815.1 Gemmatimonadales bacterium | reverse complement strand
CGTGCACGCACCGGTCCTCGGCGTCTACGGCCAGAATGACGGTCGCGTCAACAACTCCCTGCCCCAGATCACGGCAAGCATGAAGGCCCTCGGCAAGTCCTTCGTCGCGGATTCCTATCCAGGGACCGGCCATGGCTTCCTGAAGCCGGGGCGCACCGGCCATGGGACGCCGGGCGCGATCACGGCTCAGGCGGACATCGACGCCTTCTTTGCCAAGCAGCTCGAGGGCAAGTGACCCGACTCGCGTGGGTGATCCTGCTGGGCATGGCGGGATGCAATTTCTCGCCGCTGATGAACCAGATCGACGTGGGCGAGGAGGCCTTCGTCGTCCTGGTCGGTGAAGGAGCCGATGGACGCGCGGATCTCTTCGCCGTGAGCTCCGGGGGGGGAGCGCTCCGACAACTGACCTTCACCACCTTGCTCGAGCGCCGCCCCGCGCTGACGCCGGAGGGCGCCCTCCTTGCCTTCCTCCGGATGCGGGACACGCTGCCGACCACGCCGCGCGAGGTGGTCGTGATGAACCTGCTGAATGGCTCGGAGCGGCGCCTCGAGCTGCCTGCCGAGGCCGGGCTGCCGCAGGCGCTGGGCTGGAGCGATGATCAGGCGACGCTCTACGTCCGAACGGATCGTGGCGCCTGGGCGCTCGCCGCGCCGCCCGCCGGGCCGCTGGCGCGCGCCGTCGCGCAGGGCGACGCGAGGGCCGACACGGCGCTGGCACTCTGGCTGGGATCACCCCGCTTCGCCCGGGTCATTCCGTGTGCCATCGGGGTCTGCGTCATCACCCTGCGTGGCGATACCACCCAGCTCAGCGCCAGTGGCCGCAACCCCTTTCGCTGGGGCACGGATTCGGTCGCCTGGTTCGATGGAGAGCGGCTGATGGTGCGGTCGCTGGGCCCCGGACTCCCCCGTCGCGTCGAATGGTCGAGCGCGCCCAAGGGGATCCGGGATGGGGCGTATGCGGCTGGGGTGCCGAAACCCGCCGCGCCCTAGCTGCGGGTGTAGAAGACGAAGTCCTCGAGGTGCTGGATCTTGGCGCTCTTCTCCGCAAGTTCATGGGCGAGCAGGTCGCCCGTCGTCACGACGCCGAGCACCTGATCGCCATCCATCACCGGGAGGTGGCGAATCCGCCGCTCGCTCATCAACTGCCCGCAGTCCGCCAACGTCGCTTCCGGGGTGGCCGTCACCAGCGCGGTGGTCATCACCTCGCCCACCGCGGTGGCTCCCGCCAGCTTGTCCACCGCGACCACCCGTCGCATCAGATCGCGCTCCGTGAAGATCCCGACAATCCGGCCCCCATCCTCGACCAGCACGCTGCCGGTCCCCGCGTCGTTCATGACCTGCGCCGCATCGCGCACGGTGGTGGTGGGAGCGACCCGAAGAATGTCGTGCTTGACCTTGCCGTCGAGCATCTCGCGCACCGTGATCATGATCCAATCCGGGTTGTGGGGTGTCTTCGATAGTACCCCGCTTCGGCGATTGGTGCCAGAGCCGCCCAGCGGACCCGCGACTAGATTTGGCCTGTTCGCTCGGCCGGCCGTGCCGTTGAGCCTCTCTCCAGGACCCGCCTCTCCATGACTCGCCTGCTTGAGTGCGTGCCGAACTTCTCCGAGGGGCGTGACCCCCGGATCATCCAGCAGATCACCGACCGCATCGCCGCCGTGGAGGGAATTCGCCTCCTCAACGTGGACCCGGGCAAGGCGACCAATCGGACCGTCGTCACTTTCGTGGGTGCCCCCGAGGCGGTCGTCGAGGCCGCCTTCCAGGCGATCCAGCTCGCTGGCGCGCTGATCGACATGCGCCACCACCATGGAGCGCATCCCCGGCTCGGCGCCACCGATGTCTGCCCGCTGGTCCCGATCAGTGGCGTCACCATGGCGGACGCGGCGGAGCATGCCCGGCGACTGGGTGAGCGCGTCGGCCGTGAGCTCAACCTCCCGGTCTATCTCTACGAAGCGGCGCAGCCCGACCCGGAGCGAAGGAACCTCGCCGTGATCCGCACCGGTGAGTACGAGGGGCTGGCCCGGAAGATTCTCCGCCCCGAATGGCGCCCCGATTTCGGCCCGGCCGCCTTTGATGCGCAGCGTGGCGCGACCGTCATTGGCGCCCGCGATTTCCTGGTGGCCTACAACGTCAATCTCAATACCACCTCCACGCGCCGCGCCTATGCCATCGCCTTCGATGTGCGCGAGGCCGGTCGCAGTGCAAAGCAGCCCGACGGCACCGAGGTCACCCAGCCGGGGACACTCAAGGCCGTCAAGGCGATCGGCTGGTACATCCCCGAGTACGGGGTGGCACAGGTGTCGATGAACCTGACCGACATCGCCGTGACGCCGGTACACGTGGCGTTCGACGAAGTCTGCCGCGCCGCTGCCGGGCGCGGCGTCCGGGTGACCGGCTCGGAACTGGTGGGGCTGGTGCCGCTGCAATGCCTCCTCGACGCGGGCCGCTACTTCCTCGCGAGGCAGCAGCGCTCGCTCGGCGTCTCCGAGTCGGAACTGGTGAAGATCGCGGTGCGCTCCCTCGGGCTCGACGAACTGTCGCCCTTCCATCCCGAGGAGCGGGTGATCGAGTATCTGCTCCGCGAACCGGAGGCCACGCGTCTGGTGGCGATGACGGTGGCCCAGTTCGCCGCCGAGACGGCCGCCGAAAGTGCCGCGCCCGGTGGCGGCTCGGTGGCGGCCGCCGTCGGCGCCCTTGGTGCCGCCCTCGGCACGATGGTGGCCAACCTGTCGTCGCACAAGCGGGGATGGGACGACCGGTGGCAGGAGTTCTCGGATTACGCCGAGACGGGACAACGCGCCGTACAGCGGTTGCTCTTCCTCGTGGACGAGGACACCCGCGCCTTCGATCGGGTGATGGCCGGTTTCGCGATGCCACGCAGCACCGACGAGGAGAAGGCTGCTCGACGCGCGGTGATCGACGCGGCGACGCTGGAAGCCACCCGAGTCCCATTCCGCGTCATGGAGACGGTCCTCGGGGTCATGCCACTGATCAAGGCGATGGCCGAGCACGGCCAGCCGAGCTCCGTTTCCGACGCTGGCGTCGGCGCACTCTGCGCTCGCGCGGCCGTGATGGGTGCCTACCTCAACGTGCAGATCAACGCCGCGTCCCTCAAGGGAAATACCGAAGCCGCCGAGTTGGTCGCGAAGGGCGCCGGCATGGCGGCGCAGGCGCAGCGGTTCGAGGATGAGACGCTGGCCTTCGTCCGGACGAAGATGTAACCCCGCCTGTCCCCGCCCCCGCAGGGCGGCGGGACACGCTATTTTTCCGGGATGACCTACACACCCATACGCGCCCCCCGCGGCCCCCACCGCACCGCCAAAGGCTGGATCCAGGAAGCTGCCAAACGGATGCTCATGAACAACCTCGACCCCGAGGTGGCGGAGCATCCCGAATCGCTCGTGGTCTACGGCGGGCGCGGCCAGGCCGCGCGCAACTGGGTGGCGGACCACGCCCACAACGCGACGCTCGATAGGCTCGAGAACGACGAGACGCTGCTGATCCAGAGCGGCCAGCCGGTGGC
>JBBRGR010000298.1:0-3544 GCA_038223815.1 Gemmatimonadales bacterium | reverse complement strand
CTGCGGAGGCGAGCCGCGCTGGCGCGATCGTGCGGCGCGGCAAGCGCCAGTTCGCGCGCGTAGTCCCATGAACGTGCAGCCGAAGCGTGTCGAGAAGCCCTGGGGTTATGAATTGATCTGGGCGCATACCGATCGCTACGTCGGCAAGATCCTGCACGTGAAGGCCGGGCATATCCTCTCGTGTCAGTACCATCATGTGAAGGACGAGACGATGCACGTCCTCACGGGCGAGCTGATTCTGCGCACCTGGCCGAGCGAAGGGGCGGAGCCGGTGGCCCGGCCGTTTCGCGCCGGCGACACGGTGCACATTCCGGCACTGACCATCCATCAGATCGAGGCCGTGGTGGACAGTGATGTCCTGGAGGCTTCGACCCCCGAGCTCGACGACCTGGTACGCATCAACGACCGCTACGGACGAGGCTGACCGATGCAGGTGATCATTCCGACTGCAGGGAAGGGTACGCGCCTCCGGCCACACACCCACCTCATTCCGAAGCCGATGCTCAAGGTGGCCGGTCGGCCAGTGATGGATTGGGTGATGGACAAGTTGAAGGGGCTCGATGTCGAGGAGCTGATCTTCATCACCGGGCACCTGAAGGATCAGGTCGAGGAATATGCCCGCCGCCATTACGCCATTCCGTCGCGCTTTGTCGAGCAGAAGGTACAGGACGGCACGGCCGGGGCGATCAACCTCGCGCGGCCCTTCATCCACGGGCCGGTGATGATCATCTTCGTCGATACCATCTTCGAGGCCGACCTCTCGCTGGCGCAGACGGTGGATGCCGACGGGATCATCTGGGCCAAGGAAGTCGAGGACTATCAGCGCTTCGGCGTGGTGGTGACCGACGCCGACGGCTACATGACAAGGATCGTCGAGAAGCCGAGCGAGCCGATCTCGAAGCTCGCCAACATCGGGCTCTACTATATCCGTGATGTGGAGGCGCTCTGGGCCGGGATTGATCATGTCCTCGCCGCGCCGGCCAACAAGGGCGAGTACTATCTCACCGATGCCTTCCAGCACATGATCGATCACGGCCGGAAGATCCGGACCGCCGAGGTGGGCGGCTGGTATGACTGCGGCCAGCTCGCGACCACGATCGAGACCAACGGGATCCTGCTGGCGCAGGGCGCGGCGACGCACGGGCCCGTGGGGCCCGATGTCCAGATCATCGAGCCGGTGCTGATCGAGGCGGGCTGCACCCTCGAGCGGTGCACCATCGGTCCCAACGTCACGCTGGAGCAGGGCACGACGGTGCGCGACGCGACCATCACCGATGCGATCGTCGGACCAGGCTGCATCATCGAGCGGAGCACCCTCACCCAGGCCATGCTGGGCGAGAAGGTGACCGTCCGCGACTTCACCGGCTCCGGCTCGTTCGGCGCCCACACCGAGGTGCACGCCGGATGACGCCGGATCTCAACGCACTGCTTGCCTCCTATCTCGATCTGGCCCGCCACCTGGATCCGCTGCGCCACCCCGACGAAGCCCCGGCCGAAGTGCGGCAGCGTCTCGGCCGCTTCGATGCGCCATGGCTCGTGGCGCAGGCCGCCGCGCTCCGCAGCATCGCCCATGCGATCGAGGATCTGGAGGACGTCGAGTCGCTGGATGACGAAGTGGATCGCACCATGCTGCTCGACACCATCCGTGGCGACATCCTCGCGATCGAGGCGGTGACCGAGGCGGAGGCGGCCGATCCCACCCTCGCGCTCCGCCATGTGCTCGATGCGCTCCTCGAGTTGATGGGTGAGGACTTCGACGCCGAGGCGGAAGCAGCCCTTCGGGCGCGTGTGGCGCTCGTGCCCGACTTCCTTGCCGCGCTCCAGGCGGAAACGCGCCCCATTCCCGAACCGATTGCCGCAGACGCCACTGTGCTGCTGGGCGAATTGGGCGATCTGCTCGATGAAGCCTCGGAGCACCTCGACGACGCCGCCGTCCAGCCGGCGCTGGTGGCGCACGGCGAGTGTCGCCGCTGGCTCGACGCGGCGCCGCGTGGTGGCACCGCGGGGCTCGGCGAGGACGCCCTCGAACGGCACCTGGCCATGCTCACCCATGAGCCGGTCGGAATCCGAGGCACGCTCCGGATCCTTGAGTTGCGACGCGCTGGCGTGGAGCAGTCGCTCGCGGCGCTGGCGCTGGACCTCGGGTCGGAGGCACCGCTGGCGCTGGTCGAGGAACTGGTGGAATCGGGCGAGCTGGACTTTGACGAGCTCGCGTCCGAGTGGCCTGATCGCTGGGATCGGGTGCGCGCCGACATGATCACGCTCGGCCTCCCGGCCACCGATGTGCCGTGTGTCGAAGACCCGCTCGATGCCCTCGATCGGCATTCGCTCACGGGCGTCGCGATCCGTGCCCACGCCGAGTTGATGCAGGACGCGGCCTGTGAAGCGCAGACGCGACCGGTGCGCCGGATCCTGACCGCGCCCGGACTCAGCATGGGATGGGGGCGGACGGTTGCTGCGCTGCTCCGGACCACGATGGTGGGTGGCTCGGAGGAGGAGCAACTGTTGATGTGCCACCGGGCGCTGATCGAGAGTGTCGCGGCAGAAGTGGACCTCCTGCTGCAGGCGCGGCGACTCGATCGGGTGGCTGCGGTGGGCTATGTCGTTGAGCGGACCGGCCTCACTGCGGTCGAGTCCCATGGTGTCGTGATGGAGGTCGCGGTCCATCCGCTGGCCGCGCTCGGTGCCGCGCTGGCACACGAGGCATGGCAATCGTGGTATGCCGATCAGGGTGGCGACCCAGTGGCCTTCCTCGGTCGAGCCCTTGAGGGGGGCGGCCTCGCGGTGCGGCTTTCGCGCTGGGCGCTTGGCGGAGCGTAGCGCGCCCCTTCCGCGCCGGGTGCGCGGGCTCTCGTGGGTCTCGGGACTGAACGATGCCTCGAGCGAGATGGTCTATCCCCTCCTTCCCGCCCTGATCGTCACCACATTGGGCGGGTCAGCCACCGCGCTCGCCGCACTCGATGGGCTCGCCGATCTGACGGCCGCGCTGCTCCGCCTTCCCGCAGGACGACTCGCGGACACCCGGGAGCGCCGCCCCCTGCTGGTCATGGGCGGCTATGCGATCGCGGCGGTCGCGCGCGCCCTCATTGCCCTCGCCAGTTCGGTCGGCATGGTGATCGGTCTCCGGATGACCGATCGGGTCGGCAAGGGACTCCGGTCGCCGGGACGCGATGCCATGCTCGCGGAGGCGGTGCCGGCGTCGCAGCGTGGGCGCGCGTTCGGCTTTCACCGCGCCTTTGATCATGGCGGCGCCGTGGTGGGCTCACTCCTCGGCTGGGTGCTGCTGCAGTACGCCGGGTTGACGCCGCGCGCGGTGATCGGCTGGAGTGCCGTGCCTGGGGCTCTGGCAATCGGGGCGCTCTGGTGGACGCTCCGCGGACGGGAGGTGGCGCCAGTGGCGGTCGCCCCCGAGGCCCCGCGTTCGGCCGCCACCACGCGCGCTGCGGCAGCCGCCTTCTGGCCGCCGATTCTGGCGCTGACGTTGCTTGTGGTCAGCCGCCTCCCCGAGACGCTCCTCCTCCTCCACCTCCAGCAGCACGGCGTG
>JBBRGR010000297.1:0-3551 GCA_038223815.1 Gemmatimonadales bacterium | reverse complement strand
GGCCGAGGGCGAACCACGGCACCCCGGCGTCGCTGGCGAGGCGCAGCGCCGTGGCCACATCTTCGGGCCCGGAGGGCATGAGCACGGTGGCCGGGCCACCGATCCGGTAGGTGGACCAGCGCGCCAGCGGCTCGGCCTCGCGCACGGCGCCCGCGACTCGCGCGCGCAACGCGGCGGCGAAGTCCGGGTCGCGCGCGGTCGTCACGACGTCATCGCCTCGCGCGCAAGCCGGTGCCATTCCTGCAGCGAGCGGACCTCGAGCGGACGACTCTTCATGGCGATGATGGCGTCGCACGCGGCGGCGGCGGCCGACATCGTCGTCGTGTAGGGGATGTGGTACTGCAATGCGGCGCGCCGCATGGAGTAGTCGTCCTGCTGCGTCAATTTGCCGAGCGGCGTATTGACCAGCAGGTGAATCTCCCCGGAGACCATCAGGTCAATCGCGTTCGGCCGTCCCTCATAGACCTTCAGTACCCGTTCCGCGGGAATGCCGCGCGCCCTGAGGTAGGTCGCGGTGCCGGTAGTGGCGAGGACGCGGAAGCCCAACTCGTGGAATCGACGCGCGATCGGCACGACGGTCCCCTTGTCATGATCGTTGACCGTGACGAAGACCGTTCCGCCGAGGGGCAAGGCGCCATCCACCGAGGCCTGGGCCTTGGCGAAGGCCATCCCGAAGGAGTCGGCGATCCCCATGACTTCGCCGGTGGAGCGCATCTCGGGCCCGAGCCGGACATCCACCCCCGGGAACTTGGCGAACGGGAACACGGCCTCCTTCACGGCCACGTACGGCTGCAGCGGATCGTCGCGGAGGCCGAGGTCCGCCAACTTGCGACCGACCATCACCGCCGCGGCGAGTGAGGCGAGCGGGACGCCGGTCGTCTTGGACACGAACGGGATCGTGCGCGAGGCACGCGGATTCACCTCGATCACATAGACGACGCCGTCCTTGACGGCATACTGCACGTTGATCAGCCCCACGACGCCGAGCGCCAGGGCGAAGGCGCGCGTGTGGGCGCGCATCTGCTCGACCTGATCTTCGGAGATGAGGTACGGGGGCATCACGCAGGCTGAGTCGCCGGAGTGGATCCCTGCCTCCTCGATGTGCTGCATCACGCCACCGATGATGACCTGCTCGCCATCGCAGATTGCGTCGACGTCGGCTTCGAAGGCATCCTCGAGGAAGGAGTCGATCAGCACCGGATGGCCTGGTGCGACCGCGGCGGCCTCATCGAAGAAGCCCCGCAGCTCCGCGGCATCATAGATCACCCGCATCGCGCGTCCGCCGAGCACATAGCTTGGCCGCACCAGCACGGGGTAGCCGATCCGCTCCGCGACGCCGAGGGCGGCTTCGAGCGTGCGTGCGGTGCCGGCGGGGGGTTGGCGAATGCCGAGCTCGGTGACGAGTGCCTCGAAGCGCTGCCGGTCCTCCGCCGTATCAATCGCATCGGGCGAGGTGCCAAGAATCGGGACGCCAGCCGCCTCGAGGCCTTTGGCCAGCTTGAGCGGCGTCTGGCCACCGAGCTGGACCACGACACCGAGTGGCTTCTCGAGGTGCACGATCTCGAGCACATCCTCAAGCGTGAGCGGCTCGAAATAGAGGGCATCCGAGATGTCGAAATCGGTCGAGACCGTCTCCGGATTGGAGTTGACCATCACCGTGCGATAGCCGAGTTCGCGGAAGGCGAGCGTCGCGCGGACGCAGCAGTAGTCGAACTCCACGCCCTGTCCGATGCGATTCGGGCCCGAGCCGAGGATGATCACCGTCTCGCGCGTCTCGCCGGCCGCCGGCCCACCCTCGTTCTCCTCATCCCACGAGGAATAGAAGTACGGCGTGCTCGAGGGAAACTCTCCGGCGCAGGTGTCGACGGTCTTGTAGGCGGGGCGCAGGTGCAGCCGATGCCGCGATGCCCGGATATGCGACTCGGGAATCTCCTTGAGATCGCCGAGCTGCCAATCGGAGAAGCCAGCGCGCTTCAGCGAGCGCAGCATCGCCCGATCGGCGACGTCATCGGCGCCGAAGGCATGGGCCATCCACGCGTCCTCCATGGCGACCAGCTCGGCGAGTTGCTGGAGGAACCACGGGTCGATGCCCGAAGCCTCGTGGATCTCCTCGACCGTCACCTTGGCAATCAGGGCGCGCTTCACCTGGAAGAGACGCTCCGGCGTCGGCCGCCGGATCGCGGCGAGGAGTGTTTCGCGGTCGATCGCGCCGAGGCGATCGTCCACCGGGCCGGCGCCGATCACCCAGCCGGCGCGCCCCGTCTCGAGCCCACGGAAGCCCTTCTGCAACGCTTCCTTGAAGGTCCGCCCGATGGCCATCGCCTCGCCCACTGACTTCATCTGCGTCGTGAGGGTCGGCTCGGCAGCCGGGAACTTCTCGAAGGCGAAGCGGGGAATCTTCACCACCACGTAGTCCAGCACCGGCTCGAAGGAGGCGGGGGTGACCTTGGTGATGTCGTTCGGCAATTCGTCGAGGGTGTAGCCGACCGCGAGCTTGGCGGCGATCCGGGCGATCGGGAACCCGGTGGCCTTGGAGGCGAGCGCCGACGAGCGCGAGACACGCGGATTCATCTCGATGACGACCTGTGCACCCGTGGCGGGGTTCACGGCAAACTGGATGTTGCAGCCGCCCGCCGCGACGCCGACTTCCCGGATGATCCGAATCGAGGCATCGCGCATCTGCTGATACTCACGATCGGTGAGCGTCATCGCGGGGGCACAGGTGATCGAGTCGCCGGTGTGGACGCCCATCGGATCCAGATTCTCGATCGAGCAGATGATGACGACGTTGTCGGCCCCATCGCGCATCACCTCGAGTTCATACTCCTTCCAGCCGATCAGGGACGCCTCGACCAGCACCGACGTGGTCGGCGAGAGATCGAGCCCACGCGCGAGCATCGTGATGAACTCATCGCGATTGTAGGCAATCCCTCCGCCCGAGCCGCCCAGCGTAAAGGAAGGACGGAGAATGGCGGGATACCCCGTCCGTCCAACCGCCACGAGGCCTTCCTCCACGGTCCCCACGACCGTGCCCACCGGCGAATCGAGCCCGAGGCGCACCATCGCCTCGGCAAACTCGGCACGATCCTCGGCGAGCCGAATGGCGCGCTCGTTCGCGCCGATGAGCTCGACGCCATACCTCGCGAGCGTCCCGTCCGCAACCAACGCCATCGCCACGTTGAGAGCGGTCTGACCGCCGAGTGTGGGGAGGAGGGCGTCCGGGCGCTCCCGCTCGATCACGCGGGCGACCCATTCCGGCGTGACCGGCTCGATATACGTGGCGTCGGCGAGCTCGGGGTCGGTCATGATCGTGGCGGGATTGGAATTCACCAGAATGACGCGGTAGCCCTCCTCTTTCAGCGCGCGGACCGCTTGGGTGCCTGAGTAGTCGAACTCGGCGCCCTGGCCGATGACGATCGGGCCGGAGCCGACGATGAGAATCGACGAGAGATCAGTGCGCTTGGGCATTGACGAGATCCTGCAGAGTGCGGTCAAATGGGATGCGGGGGGTCCATCATGCGAGGGTTCGCTGCCGGGTCGGATCCCCGATC